>JBFJYX010000142.1:0-7582 GCA_041622415.1 Pontiella sp. | reverse complement strand
CGTCGGATTTTCGGTCTTTTTACGGGGTCAGAGGCTCGCGGGTCCGGATAAATCCGGCGGTGTCGCGAACCAGATGGTGCTGAAGCTCGGGCATGGGCTCGATACCGCGCATCCGGTCCATGTGGCGATGGAATTCATGAAGACGCGCGTGGAGGAGCTGTCTGCCGGCCAGGTGACCATCGACATCTATCCGAGTGCGGTGCTCGGCTCGGAGGTGCAGTGTATTGAGCAGCTGCAGAACGGCTCGCTGGCGATGACGAAAACATCGGCGGCGGCGATGGAAAACTTTATTCCGGAAATGTCGGTGTTCAGCCTGCCCTATGTTTTCCTCGACGGCGACCACTACTGGAAGGTCCTGAATGGAGACATCGGCACGGAGCTGCTGGCGAAAGGGGAAAGTAAGTTCCTGAAGGGCCTCTGCTATTATGATGCCGGCAGCCGCAACTTTTACACGAAGCAGACGCCGATCCGTACGCCGGATGATCTCAAAGGACTTAAGATCCGCGTGATGACCTCGAAAACCGCGATGGATATGGTTTCGGCCATGGGCGCGGCACCGACGCCGATCGCGTGGGGTGAGCTCTATTCCGCTTTGGCGCAGGGTACGGTGGACGGCGCGGAAAACAATCCGCCGAGTTTTTCTTCGAACAAGCACTACGAGGTCTGCAAACATTTTTCACTCGATGGGCACACCCGTATTCCGGACATGCTCATGATGAGTACGAAGATCTGGAACAAACTTGATCCGCAGGTGCAGGAATGGGTGCAGCAGGCGGCGCAGGAGTCCTCGGATTTCCAGCGCGAGCTCTGGAAGAAGGAGTCGATTGCCGCGCTGGAAAAAGCCAAAGCCGAAGGGGTGACGGTCTACGAAGTGGATGTCGCCGCATTTGCGGCCAAGGTGGCGCCGGTGCATGCCGCGATCAACAATCAGGAAGTCCGTGCCCTGCTGAAACAGATTTCCGAGGTCAAGTAATGCTCGCGGGACTGGTGAAAATCAAGGAGGGGCTGACGAAGGCGCTGAATGCGGTGCTGATCGTTACCGTTGCGCTGCTGGTGCTGGACGTCTGCTGGGGCGTTTTCACGCGCTATGTCATGGGCGAGCAGGCGGGGTGGACCGAAGAGCTTGCCCGGTTCCTGCTGATCTGGGTGGCGCTGCTCGGCGGGGCGGTGGCCTTCGGAACCAAGGGCCATCTGGGCGTTGATTATTTTGTCGGCAAGTTCCACCCCGAAACGCAGAAACTGATGGCGGTGGTCTCGAACCTGATTGTGCTGTTTTTTGCGGCGGCGATTTTTGTTTTCGGTGGATCGCGCGTTGTGGCCGATACCCTGACCATCGGCCAGGTCACTCCGGCGCTGCAGTGGAAAATGGGCTATGTCTATCTTGCCCTGCCGATCTCCGGAATTTTCATGGTGATCTATACCGTGGAAAACCTGATCGAAGTCCTCTGCGGCAAAGCGGGAGGTGAGTAATGGGTGTCGTTGCTTTAGTCCTGATTGCTGTATTCGTCGTGCTGCTCGTCATGAATGTGCCGATCGCGGTGGCGATTGCACTGGCCACCTTTTTTGCGATCCTGGCGGAAGGGGTTGACCCGAGCGTCATGGTTGCGGCCAAAATGGCGAACGGCGTAAACAGTTTTGCGCTGCTGGCGATTCCGTTTTTTATTCTGTCCGGTCATCTGATGGGCAAGGGCGGGCTGGCCCGGCGGCTGATCGATTTTGCCGCCACGCTGGTCGGCCGTCTGCCGGGCGGGCTGGGTTATGTGAACACGCTCACCTGCATGCTGTTCGGGTCCATTTCCGGTTCCGCGGCCGCGGCGGTTTCTTCCGTCGGCGGATTTATGATTCCGGAAATGAACCGCAAAGGGTACGGCAACGAATTCAACGTGGCGGTCACCACCACCGCCGCAACCACGGGCCTGCTGATTCCGCCGAGTAACATCATGATCGTCTATTCAGTGGCGGCCGGCTCGGTGTCGATCGCCGCCATGTTTATGGCCGGCTTCCTGCCCGGCCTGATCACCGGGCTGTTTATCATGCTCGTGGGCGGCATCATCTCCATCGTCAAAGGCTACAAAGGCGAAGCGGTGGACATGCCGAAATGGAAGCCCCTGGCCGCCACCGGCGTCATCGCCCTCATGATCGTTCAGATCACGCTGTCGCAGCAGGGCATCGTGGATTTCGGTTTCTGGAAAGTGACGAACGGCGTGATCTGGTTCATCATCTGGTCGTGTGTCTGCTGCGCCTGTTTCCGGACGTTCCGGCGCGCATACTTTACCCTGCTGCTGATCGTGATCGTTATCGGCGGTATTCTCGGCGGAATCTTCACGGCCACAGAGGCCGCCGCGATTGCGGTGGTTTATGCCTTCCTGCTTTCCGTGGTCGTGTACCGCGAAATCAAGCTGAAGGATATGCCGCAGCTGCTGCTCGATACCGGCATCACGACCGCCGTCGTCATGCTGCTGATCGGAGCGAGCTCCGGCATGAGCTGGATTATGACGATGGCCAATATTCCGCAGACGGTCAGTGCCGCACTGCTCGGCCTTTCGGAAAATCCTATTGTGATCCTGCTCACCATCAATCTCCTGCTGATGGTGGTCGGCACGTTTATGGACATGACGCCGGCCGTGCTGATCTTCACTCCGATCTTCCTGCCGGTGGTTATGCAGCTGGGCATGCACCCGGTGCACTTCGGCATCATGCTGATTGCCAACCTCTGCATCGGTCTCTGCACACCGCCGGTCGGCACCTGCCTGTTTATCGGCTGCGGCGTGGGGAAAACCACCATCGCCAAAGTGACCGCCACGCTGCTGCCGTTTTTCGGCGCGATGATTGCGGCGCTGATGGTCATCACCTACATTCCGGCCACCTCGCTCTGGCTGCCGGTGAAAACCAAACAGCTCAAGCAGGCCGATGTCGAGAAGGCGCATTTTATGAATGCACCGGACGAAGACGTGGATAATCCGGATGATGTGTAGCCGCGATCCGTGACCGCGGGCCGAGGTCATGGACCTCGGCTACACGATCTCTACAACCGTCACCTGGTTGTCCACCTGTTTCCACCGCACTTCCACATCAAATACCGTCGTTCCGTAAACCCGCTCCGGATCATCCTGCTGATATGCCGGGCGCGGGTTGTAGGACAGCATGTCCGTGATCAGCTGCCGCAGACGGGGACGCGCCGCGGTTTCCAATGATTGGAACTTTGCTTCCACCGCCGGCAGAAATTCCACCGTGTTTCCAGGCCTTGGAGCGTGGCCGGCAAAAGCGCCTGCGGCGTCGTCAATGCGGTCGGAGTAGGGGATGTAGGGTTTAATGTCGAGCACTGGCGTGCCGTCGAGGAAATCACCGCCGCCGAGCTTCAGTTCGGTTCCGTTGACCTCCAGCAGCTCAACCACCGACAGCCCGATGGGATTCGGCCGGAAATTGGAGCGCGAGGCAAACACCCCGACGCGCTCGTTCCCGCCGAGCCGCGGCGGCCGTACCGTGGCTTTCCAACCTTTGGAAATGGACTGGCTGAAGACAAAGCTGATCCATACGTGGGAAAACGCTTCCAGCCCCCGGAAGGCTTCGGGCTGGTTAAACGGCGGAACGAGCTCCAGCGTTGCCGTCGCGCTTTTCACCAGTCCCGGCTGGCGCGGGATGCCGAACTTGTCCGTGTAACACGAACGAATCATTCCAATTGCTTTAAACGTAAAATCCATATTCCGAACGTAACCGCGAAACAGACGGAACACACGAAATTTCCTCCATTGTCCCTTTCGGGTATTTAGTGTATTTCGTGGTTATGAATTCGATCAGTCAGTTGGAAGAATGGATTCGCAGCGCAGATAAGATCGCCGTGCTGACGGGGGCCGGGATTTCGACGGCGTCGGGGATTCCGGATTTCCGCTCGGCCAGCGGCATCTATTCCGACGAGCGCAATGTCAATGTCTTCGACCTCGACGCCTTTAACCGCGACCCGTCGATTTTCTATAATTTTGCACGTGAGTTTTATCCGCGTGTGCGCGATGCCGAACCCAATGTGGCGCATAAAGCGATAGCCGCGCTGCACCATGCCACCGTGATTACGCAGAACGTGGATGACTATCATCAGCGCGCCGGGTCCGCCCCGGTGTATACGGTGCACGGAAACCACATCTTCAGCACCTGCCGGGCCTGCGGTGCGGAGGTCAAAACGGAGACGCTTTTTCCAATCATTGGAAAAGGGGAAATCCCGCGCTGTGCCTGCGGCGGCGTCTATAAACCCAACATCACCTTCTTTGGCGAAATGCTGCCGGACTATGATTGGCGGCAGTCGGTCAAAGCGATGAGCGAAGCGGATTTGGTGCTGGTGCTCGGCACGTCACTGCAGGTGTATCCCGCGGCGGGGCTGCCCGGTTACCGCCCGTGGAATGCGCGGCTCGTGATTGTGAACCGCGATCCGACGCCGATGGACCGCGAGGCGCAGCTGGTGATCCACGACGATCTCTGTGAGGTGATGGGGGGCGTGAGGCGTGAAAAGTGAGGCATCACGCTTTCGGTTTTTTGCTGAGCTTGCGGCCGAAGGTTACGCAGACCGCGCCTTCGATGAAGATCAGAATGCCGAAGAGGCCGTAGGGCGGTTTCGCGGCAATCAGCGCGGCGATGGCAATGACGATGAGGCCGGCGCCGTTAATCATAAAGCGGTTGACGTACGGCTTGGAATCCGCGGCATCCCACCCCTTTTTCAGCAGCGCTTTCTGGGCGACATAATGGACCGCCAGGGCGACGCAGAGAAGGATCAGCATTAATGTGGGTTTACTCATAATATTCAGCCGCGGAAGAACACCGATCACCCGGACCGGGTTCGGTGTTTACCGTTGGCTAGTCCTCAGGCTTGGGTTCAACGGTTTCGGCGTGGCCGAGATTTTTATGCGGGGCGATGATGTCACGAACGCGGCGTTTCAGCTCTTTGAGTTCGGGCAGTCCGCGTTCGGTTTTGCGGTCCCAGACCTGCTGATCGTTGGCATAGATGCGCCAGATCCCGGCGACTTCGCTGGGTTTCAGCACGGCTTCATCGATATCGCCCTCAAAGGTCTGCAGCAGCTCCTGGGCGATCCAGGCGGACCGCATCATGAAGCGGCATTTTGTACAGTATTCGATGGTGACACTACGTTTTTTCATAAATCGGCTCCTCAATAAGGCCCGTTTCTACCACAGATGCGTGTGAAGTAAATAGCGAACCGCGCCGCGGCGGACGCGAAGAGACTCAAGCGCCGCTTTTTTTGCGCCGGGCCCGCGGTGATTCAGAAAAAATATAAGGGGCCGGGAAATGTGCTCGGGGTTCGGACCAAGTATGTTACGCGGAAGCGGGCTTATTGGGATGGTATTGAGACAGGAAATTCTTTGAACGGCCGGTGGAATGAGGTACTCTGACCATGCAACGCGGGCGTGACGCCCATCGGTGGAAATGCCCGCAGATTGAATAACCTAACAGGAAAGGAAATGATGGTAATGAATACATCAAGAATGACTAACCCCGCCTCTTCCAGTGTTAATGACTCCGGTATCCCGGTGAAGGTTCAGTTCCGTCATATGGATGAATCCAAACGGGTAATCTGGCTGGTTAATCAAATGATGCACAAGTTCACCAAATTTCCCATAGCCGGCGCCTCGGCCCACGTAACGGTCGATGAGACGCACCACAAAGAGAAAACGGGCATTTTCCAGGTCAAAATGAAACTGACGGTGCCCGGCGAAAAACTCTACACCGCGCAGAGCTCGGAAAAAACCGGCATGCACGACGGCGTCTACAGCGCCCTGGCCGACGTCTTCGACAGTGTCGAACGCCAGCTCGTCCGCCATCACGAAAAGCGGTCCCGCCGCTATCGTGCCCGCGAAAAAGCCGCCTGATTCATTCACCCTGTAAAACAACGACGCCCTCTCCGAAGCACCGGAGGGGGCTTTTTTTTGGTTCATGCCTCATTTGTGGGCAGCACGTTTCTTTCGTGAGCTGCTCCTTAAACTCTGTGGAGAAGTGTGCCACTGTGACACGGGGTGTGACACGCGGGCGGGGCGATGTGGGACATATGGCACAGTCAGTCCGCATGGAGGACGGTGCTAAGTTTTAGGCAGTTAAGTTTTAAGTCCTTTGTATCCAGTATCTAATGCCTGGTTTGCAATGCCTTTTTTTCGGTGGCACGGTTCGTGTTAATAGGGATGCGTCACAACGAATGACACGAATTTATCTGAAGGAGACAAAAAATGAGCACAGCAGGATCTAAAGTATTGGGTATCGACCTGGGTACCACCAACTCGTGCATGGCCGTTATGGAAGGCGGCGAGCCGACGGTAATTCCGAACGCAGAGGGCGGACGTACGACCCCGTCTATCGTGGCTTTTGCCAAAGACGGCGAGCGCCTTGTGGGCACTGCGGCGAAACGCCAGGCGGTAACGAACCCGAAACACACCATCTTTTCCGTGAAGCGCTTCATGGGCCGTAAGTTCAGCGAAGTGGCGCACGAAATCGATCTGGTTCCGTACGAAGTGGTCGAAGCCAAGAACGGCGACGCCCACATCAAGATTGACGACAAAGTCTACAGCCCGCCGGAAATCTCGGCGATGATTCTGCAGAAGCTGAAAGCCGATGCGGAAGCGTACCTGGGCGAAGCGGTCACGCAGGCGGTTATTACCGTTCCGGCCTACTTTAACGACTCGCAGCGTCAGGCGACCAAAGACGCCGGTAAGATTGCCGGTTTGGAAGTGCTGCGTATCATCAACGAACCGACCGCGGCGTCGCTGGCCTACGGCCTCGATAAGAAGTCGGAAGAGAAAATCGCGATTTATGACCTGGGCGGCGGTACGTTCGACGTATCGATCCTCGATATCGGCGACGGCGTTTTTGAAGTGACGGCCACCAGCGGTGACGGCCACCTCGGCGGTGATGACTTCGACCAGAAGATTATCGACTGGCTCGTGGCAGGCTTTAAAGCGGAGCAGGGCATTGACCTCTCGGCTGACCCGATGGTGCTGCAGCGTCTTAAGGAAGCCGGCGAAAAAGCGAAATGCGAACTCTCCAGCTCGCAGTCGACCGACATCAACCTGCCGTTTATTACGGCGGATGCTTCCGGTCCGAAACACCTTAACGTTACGCTGACCCGTGCGAAGCTCGAAGAGCTCTGCGATGACCTGATCACGAAAGCGATCCAGCCGGTACGCAGCTGCCTGGCCGACTCCGGCCTGAGTGCTTCCGAAGTGAACGAAGTGATTCTCGTCGGCGGTTCCACCCGTATGCCGAAGGTGCAGAATTCCGTGAAGGAAATCTTCGGCCAGGAACCGCACAAAGGGGTTAACCCGGACGAAGTGGTTTCCATCGGCGCATCCATTCAGGGCGGTGTCCTGAAGGGCGAAGTGAAAGATGTCCTGCTGCTGGACGTTACCCCGCTGACGCTGGGTATCGAAACCATGGGCGGAATCGCAACGCCGCTGATCGAGCGCAACACCACCATTCCGGCGAAGAAGAGTGAAATCTTCTCCACCGCCGCCGACAACCAGCCGGCCGTGGAAATCCACGTGCTGCAGGGCGAGCGTAAAATGGCCAACGCCAATAAGACGATCGGCCGCT
>JBFJYX010000141.1:0-7596 GCA_041622415.1 Pontiella sp. | reverse complement strand
TGCCGATCTCTTCGAGCTTCTGCTTCATAGTAAGTGAGTTGAAATAATTCTGACCCATGGTCTGATCTCCTTGATTGTTTAAAAAGCCTGCGCAACCTATCGGAAATCGCATGTTGCGTAAATTGAATTATTGTGAATACTATATTGCATATTTAGAAACATATTTGAGCCTCAGAGGGCACAAAACTCATATACTATTTATTCACCACCCGCTTCGCTGGAGGACACGAAGGCCACAGAGGCTTTTCCTCCGTGTAACTCAGTGACCTCCGTGGTGAATACAATGGGTCGGACCAAGGAAGCTGATGGATATCCAGGCAATGGAAACCTTTATTCGAACGGCGGAACTGCTCCATTTCGGGCGGGCAAGCCGGGCGTGCAACCTGAGCCCGTCGGCGCTGACCCGCACGATCCAGCGCCTGGAAGAGGAGGTCGGGCAGCCGCTGTTCCTGCGCGACAACCGCAGCGCGGCGCTCACCGAAGCCGGGACCCGGCTGCTGGACTATGCCCGCAAAGCCGTACACGACTGGAACAACTTTCGCGAAGAGCTCGCCCAGGAAGAGTCGGTTTCCGGCACGATCTCCATTTATGCCTCCATCACGGCGGTATACAGCCTGCTGCCGGAACTGCTCGAGGCCTACCGCGCCAAATTCCCGGAGGTCCACCTCGGCCTGCGCACCGGCGCGGCCGAACGCGCGATCGAACAGGTGCTCAGCGGCGAGATCGACCTCGCCGTCGCCGCCCTGCCCGACCGTAAACTCCATCGCCTGGAATTCATGCCGCTGGCCCAAACCCCGCTCGTCTTCATTAAGCCCAAAACGCCGGCGTTTCCAAAGGTTGGAAGTTTCCAGGGATTGGAACCCCTCGTCGTTCCGCAGGCGGGGACGGCACGCAACCGGCTCAATGAATGGTTCCGGACAAACGGACTGAACCCGAATATTGCATTGGAGGTTTCGGGCAACGAGGCGCTGATTGCCATGGTCCGGCTCGGCACCGGCATCGGCGTCGTCCCGAAACTGGCGCTGGAGCGCAGCCCGTTCCGCGATGAGGTTGCCGTGCTGCGCAAGGCCCCGAAGCTCAAGCCCTACGTCGTCGGCCTGGTTTCCAGCAAACGCAACCTGAAACACCCCGCGGTGAAAGCCATGTGGGAACTGGCGGAACAACTGTAGCCACGCGCATCCGGCCGAGGTGTCCCGCAAAAAAAAAGACCCGCCCGTCTCACGACGGTCGGGTGCTTCGTGCCCCACTCGGGGCACTGGGAGGAGAGAGAATCGAGTCTAACCCACGGCCTCCGGGCCTTTCTCTCCGGTGCGGATACGGATGCAGGTGGGCAGATCGAGGACGAAAATCTTTCCGTCGCCGATATTGCCGGTACGCGCACCCTTGATGATCGCATCGGTGGTGGATTCAACAAATTCATCATTCACGGCGATCTCGACGCGCACCTTTTTGAGCAGGTTCACTTCGATGTCCGCGCCGCGGTAGGTTTCGTGATAGCCCTTCTGCTGGCCGCAACCCATGGCGTTGGTTACGGACATTTTGTAGACCTCCGCGTCGTAAAGCGACTGCTTCACGTCGTTGAGTGCTTCAGGCTGAATATATGCAATAATCAATTTCATAACGGGGTCCTTTCAGGTTAGACGTTCGTGAAGAACTGGAATCCATGATAAGCTTCCATTCCGTGTTCGCCAAGGTCGAGGCCTTTCATTTCTTCTTCCTTGCTCACGCGGATACCCAGCGTAACCTTGAGGATGAAGAAGATGAGGAATGCGGCCGGGAAACAGACCACGGCGTAGGCGGCAATACCGATCAGCTGCGGCACAATGCCGTGATCGGGACTGAGCGCAACGAACAGCGTGCCGAGAATACCGCAGACCAGATGGACGGTGGTTGCACCGACCGGGTCGTCGAGTTTCATGCGATCGAACAGCATGACCGAGAACACCGCAACGGCACCGCAGACCAGACCGATAACCACAGCCCACGGAATTGAAATCACGTCCGCGCCGGCAGTGATACCCACCAGGCCGGCCAGACAGCCGTTAAGTACCATGGTGAGGTCCGGATGTTTCTGGAACGTCCACGAAGCAGCCATTGAACCGATGATACCGGCCGCAGCCGCCAGGGAAGTGGTAACGAGTACGTAGGATACGAGACCCGGATCCGCCGACAGTACCGAACCGCCGTTGAAACCGAACCAGCCGAGCCACAGCAGGAATACGCCGATGGTCAGCAGCGGCATGTTGTGGCCCTGAATGGCCTTCACCTTGCCGTTGACATATTTGCCCAGGCGCGGCCCGAGCAGAATGATGCCCGCCAGTGCGCCCCATCCGCCCACGGAGTGAACGAGAGTAGAACCGGCGAAATCGTAGAAGCCGATGCCGTCGAGCCAGCCGCCGCCCCATTTCCAGGAACCGACAAACGGATAGACGAGACCCACGTAGATGGTCGAAAAGATCAGGAACGGCCCGAGTTTAACGCGACCGGCAACAGCACCCGAAACAATGGTGGCCGCGGTTGCGGCAAACATGCCCTGGAACAGGAAGTCGGTCCAGTAGGTGTATCCGCCGCCTGCATAGTCGATCAGTCCGGCTGCGCCTTCCGGTGCAGAGATGCCGAATCCGGCAAAGCCGAAGATGCCGGCCGAGTCTTCAGCGAAGCCCGGATACATCAGGTTAAAGCCGACCAGCGCGTAGGTCAGCAGACCAATTGCAGGGATCGCCGTATTTTTAAACAGAATATTCACCGAGTTCTTTGCACGGGTCAGGCCGGTTTCAACCATGGCAAAACCCAGGTGCATGATAAACACGAGGAAAGTGGCCACCATCATCCAGGTGTTGTTTACCGTAAACATGGCATCGGCGGCCGTAATTTCCGGCACGGCCTCTTCCGCCATCGTCGCCATCGGCAAGGCGACAGCACTTAATGCGAGCGCGAGCATCGCGGTTTTCGTTAATTTATGCATTTCAAGCATCCTCCATTCGTTAACTGACATTTGCTCCCAATCCCGGGGGATCGAAAGAGGCACCTACTGCACGAGGTATGCCACCCGAAGACGAACAACGTATATAGCTATCTATGTGGAGGATACGAAATATGGCCAGAGGAACAAAAAAATTACCCGCACTACACTAATGTTTTACAATGCACATTTTTAACATTTATGTAGCCGACCAAATGGTCCGCATCGGAATTCCGGAGATTGGAACAAAAATGAAAGCCTAGGCCTGCGTTTCAGAAACCAGCTGGCGTTCTTTCAGGAAGGCTTCAACTTCGCTGATGCGACCGAAATCAAGCATCGTATTCGCAATGGATTCGGCTTCCGAGAGCTCAATGGAATTCACCAGGCGCTGCACGGTCGGCGCATTGACGCTGTCGATGCTGAATTTCTGAAGGCCGATACCCAGCAGGAACGGCAGCATACGCGGATCCGCCGAGAGATCGCCGCAGATGGAGACATCCTTGCCATGCGTCAGTCCGGCCGAAACAATGCGGTTCATGGCCCGCAGAATGGCCGGGTGGTGCGCCAGGTACAGGCTGGAAACCATTTCGTTGGTCCGGTCCACCGCCAGCATATACTGAATCAGGTCGTTGGATCCGATCGAAAGAAAGTCCGCTTCCGCCGCCAGCTCATCCACCACTTCCACGGCCGAAGGCAGCTCCATCATCACACCGAGTTTGGTTTCCGGATTAAAGTCAATCCCCTCGGCCTCCAGGCTGCTCATGCACTCATGCACAATGTCGCGCGCGGCAATAAAATCGTCCACCGATGAAACCAGCGGGAACATAATACGCGTGTCCGCCGCGGCCCCGGCGCGCAGGAACGCCCGCAGCTGCTGCGAGAAAATATCCTTGTTCCGGAGCGAAAAACGAATGGCCCGCATGCCGAGGAACGGGTTGGCCTCGTTCACGTTGGAATAGTAGGACAGCATTTTATCGCCGCCGATATCCAGGGTCCGGAACGTAACCGGACGACCCTCCATCTGATCCACCAGCTTTTTATAAATAACGTACTGCTCTTCTTCCGTCGGGAAATCGTTGCGGACAATAAAAGGGAACTCGGAGCGGTAAAGGCCCACGCCTTCCGCCCGGAACTCGCGCGCCGGCTTGAGGTCGCTCAGCAGGTTGATATTGGCATAGATCTGAACCCGCGCACCGCATTTGGTCCGCGTTTCGGGTTTCATGTCCGAGGCGTTGTGCATCGCTTTCCATGCGCTGTCGAGCTCACGGTATTTAGCGTAGACCTCTTCTCCGGGGCGCAGATAGATGATGCCCTGCTCGGCATCCATCAACAGCTCTTCGTCATCCGGAATACTGTCCGCCTGCTCGCGGCTGATGGCCACCATCGGAATACCCAGCGAGCGCGAAATGATCGCGTTATGCGAGGTCACGCCGCTGCTCACAATAAAGCCTTCCACGTTTTCCGCCGAGAGCTTCAGAATGTCCGAGGGCAGCAGTTCATGGGCAATAATGATCTGGCCGCGATAGTCCGCCGCACCGGCCTCTTCGTTCAGCAGGTTGCGCGTCAGCCGGTTCCCCAGGTCCTTGACATCGAGCACCTTTTCGCGAATCAGCGGCATTTTGCTCTTCGAAAATACTTCGACGTAGTCATTCACGACCGTGGCAATCGCTTTAACCGCTTCCATGCCCTCCCGGATCAGGCTCGCGATGCGCCCGGTAAACTGGTCATCCTCGAGAATCAAAAGGTGCGCGCTGAAAATCAGAACCGCCACATCCGCCAGGTCTTCGCTGGTCTGGCGCTGCAGTTTATCAATCTGCTCCGCAGTCTGCTCAACCGCCTGTTCAAAATCCTCCAGCGTATGCCCGTCCCCGTCAGGATCAGGCAGCAGGCAGGCATCGGGCGTTCCGGAATCCAGGGTGAAGGCCCGGCCGCGCGCCGTACCCGTGCTCGCAGAGCGGCCGCGGATCAGCGATTCCGGCACCACCTTTTTGGGAACGGCAGCCTGCGTGGCCTCCGCCTCCATCCGGGCTTCGTCCAGCAACTGGACGTTTTCGATCATCGTCGCCAGCTGCGCCGCGATGGCGCGCAGGGCTTTCACATCGTTCGGCGTAAAATAGTTCGCCTCGCCGGCCTGCACCACCAGGGCCCCGATACGCCGCAGCCCGCGCAAAATCGGAACCGCAAGAAAGGCTTCGTAGTCCTCTTCATGGATGCCGGGGAAAAACTTATAAGAATCGCTCTGGGAAGCGGTTCCGACGCAGATCGGCCGCAGTTCACGCACCGCGCGGCCGGTGATGCCCTCGCCCAGCTTCAGCTTAACCGTGCCGATGGCCTTATGATCCAGCCCCTGCGTGGCCCGCAGCGTCAGCTCATGATCCTCATCGTCATAGATATAGATCGAGCAGACATCCGTCTGCATATGCCCCGCCACGGAGGTCACGACTTTCTGCAGCAGTTCCCTGCGGTCGCGGCCCCCTTCGGCCAGCGATATCAGCTCAGCAATATCGCAAACCAGATCAACATTTCTTTTTTTCATCATCGGATAAACAACTCGTTAGCGGACAACATATCGACCGGAATGTCGATAGTCAAAGTTTAGAGATACTCCAATTTTCCCATCGACCACGAACGCCCCCTTCCGTATGGTTTTAGTCTAATTTGGAAAGACCATATTCATGAATACACCTACTGCCGAACAACTGCTCGACCTCTACCGTCCGATGGTGGCCTCACGTTACACGGACCAGCTGCAATCCGCCGCTGCCCAGCGTGGCGAAGTCTTCTTTTATATTCCCTCCTCCGGCCACGAAGCGGCCGCGGCGCTCGCGCCGCATATGGTGGAGGCCGACTGGCTGCACCTGCACTACCGCGACCGCGCACTCGCCTACGCGCGCGGCGTTTCCTACGAAACCGTCTTTTACGGCCTCTTCTCCAAAGAGGAGTCCAACTCCGCCGGGCGCCGCATGCCGGCCTTCCCGTGCGATCCGAAACTGAACATCATGAGCACTCCGACGCTCGTCGGCAGCAACGTGCTGCAGGCCGTCGGCGTCGCATCCACCATCAAACAGGACGAAGGCAACCCGTTTGTGCTCGTCTCCGTCGGCGACGGTGCCACCCAGCAGGGCGAATTTTATGAGGCGGTCGCCGAAGCGGTCCGCGCCAACCTGCCGGTGCTCTTCCTGATCGAAGACAACCGCTTTGCGCTCTCCACGCCGACCAAGGGCAACACCTTCTACTCTCTGCCCAACGGCGAATCCGACTCGTTCCTGGGCCTGCCGGTCCACCGGATCGACGGATCCGACACCGTCTCCACCTACACCGGCTTCGGCTCCATTGTTTCCGAACTTCGGAAAACCCGCGGACCGCAGATTGTGGTCTTCAACGTCGAGCGGCTCGAAAGCCATACCAATGCCGACGACCAGTCCGTCTACCGTTCAGCGGCCGACCTCAAGTCCGCCATGGACAATGCCGACCCCTGCGCCAAGCTGCGCGACTATATGCTGGCCAACGGCGTAGACGCCGCCGCGGTCAAAGCGGTCGAGGATGACGTAAAGGCCAAAGTCGATGCGGCCTTCCACACCGCGCGCGGCGGAACCGCGCCCAAAGCCGACCTCACCGCCAAGCGGCCGCTGCCGAAACCGCGGGAAGAATATCTGGGCACTGAAGACGACCGCACCCTCAGCATGCTCGAAGCCATGCGCAAGGCCCTCCAGCACCGGCTTTCCAATGATCGGAAAACCACCCTGCTCGGACAGGATATTGAAGATCCCAAGGGCGATGTGTTCGGCCTGACCCGCGGCCTTTCGAAGACGTTCCCGGAACAGGTCACCAATGCCCCGCTCGCGGAAAACACCATTCTCGGCGTATCAACCGGCCAGGCGCTGGCCGGCGGACACCCGGTGGCCTTCATGCAGTTTGCCGACTTCCTGCCGGTGGCCTATAACCATATTCTCTCCGAAATCGGCGCGATGTACTGGCGCACCAACGGCCAGTGGGAATCCCCCGTGCTGGTGATGTCCATTTCCGGCGGCTACCGCCCGGGCCTCGGCCCGTACCACGCCCAGACCATGGAATCCATCTGCGCCCACGTTCCCGGCGTCGATGTCTTCATGCCGTCGACAGCGGCCGATGCCGCCGGCCTGCTCAATGCCATTGCCGAGTCGAACCGCCCGTCCGTTTTCCTTTTCCCGAAAAGCCTGATCAACGACCGCTCGAATACCACTTCGGCCGACATCGAAAAACACTATGTCCCGATCGGCAAAGCCCGCGTGGCGCGCGTCGGCCAGGACATCACCCTGGTCAGCTGGGGCGGATCGATGCCGGTGGTTGAACGCACCGCGGAAGCCCTCAAAGAAGTCGGCCTTAACGCCGAAGTCATTGATCTGCGCACCATTTTCCCGTGGGACGAAGAGACCGTCCTGAACTCCGCCAGGAAGACCGGCAAACTCGTGATCGTTCACGAAGACAACCAGACCGCCGGCATGGGCGGCGAAATTGCCGCAGCCATTGCCGAAAAGGCCGGTGCCGACGTGCAAGTGGCCCGCGTTACGCGGCCCGACACCTATATTCCGTACGATTATTCCTGCCAGATCGAAGTGCTGCCCTCCTTTAAACGTACGCTGGAAAAATGCTGC
>JBFJYX010000140.1:0-7645 GCA_041622415.1 Pontiella sp. | reverse complement strand
GCAATGTTGTGGTCCGCGATACCCGGTTCAGAAGCAACACCGCGGTGTACGGCGGGGCCCTCGTTAATTACGGCCAGACGGAAATTATCGACACCCGGTTTTCCACCAACACCGCCGTAAACGGCGGCGCGCTCTATTCCGGCTATGGCGACCTGACCATCAACCGGAGTGCCTTCCGCCGGAATGCCGCCTTTACGGGCGGAGCCCTGCTGGCCGAGTACTCAAACACCGTCATCTCGAACACCACCTTTTCGAGTAACGTGGCGTCGAACAGCTTCGGGGCCGTCGGGTTCTCCTATGGCGACACCCGGATCCACAACAGCACCTTTTCCGGCAACATCGCCAACTCGAAAATCATCAATGCCGGATTCGGCAACTTTCACATCAACCATGCCACCATTGCGAACAACACGGTCTCATCGGGGCCGGAAATCGAACATGCAACGGGAACGGCCTCGATCAGCAACAGCGTCATCGACAAAGTCGGGGTGCTCGCCGGCACCTATTCGCTGGGCAACAACCATATCGGCTCGGGTCACGGGCTTTCGCTGCTGGTCCGCTATAACCGCGACCACCGCGTACACGTTCCCCTGCCCGGTTCCCCGCTGATCGGCGCCGCCGGAGCCTCGTCGCTGATGACCGACCAGCTCGGTAGCCTGCGCCCGATGCCCGCCACCATCGGCGCCGTCGAAGACGGCACCAACGTGACCGCCGCCATCTGGTCCAAAGATGTAGACGGCAGCGGAAAACCGTTCGGCCAGGTCTGGTCCTCCAGCCCGGATTATCCCGTCGACACGAGTAAACTCCAGCTGACCTTAACCTCCAACAGCTTCGCCCGTGTGCGGGTCACCCTGAATCCCGACGCCGTCAGCAACGTCACCTATCGCATCGGCCGCGCGGCAAACCTCTCGTCAGCAACCTGGGGCGAAGTCGCATCCTACGATGCGTCGATGGGGCTGCAGTCCAACCTCATGGTCTATGCGGTCAGCAATCATTTCGAACTGGAATACATCGACGACATTGACGACGAAGAGCATTTCAACGTCTCCTTCAAATTAAACCTCGGCCTCTGATTCCGGCCGCTGCGTTTCCGGGGATTGGAAATTTCCAATCCCCGGATTTTTTATGCCGGCCGCACCCCGCCGGCCGGCCCGGCGGCTTCCGGATTATCCCGCTCCTCTGCCTTCCGATTTTGGCCGCCCTTTTTTCCAGACATTGGAAGCGGGGTGGTTTAGGGTTTCAACCCTTGGAAACAGTGAAAGAAGAACCTTTTTTATGAGCGCACAGGAAGACAACCACGAAGTCGAAGTTGAAATTTTACCCGATGCCGATGTGCCGGACCTGCTCCCGGTAATGCCCCTGAAAAACTTTGTCCTTTTCCCGCAAATGGTCGCCCCGCTGGTGATCACCACGGATGAGTCCAAAAAACTGGTCACGGAACTCTCCAACAAAACGCCGCATTTTATCACCGCCCTGCAGCGTAAGGATGAGATCGACGAAGCCGCCCTGACCCAGGACGATATCTACCGCGTCGGCTGCGTCGCCCGCCTGCTCAAGACCCTCAATTTTCCCGACGGTTCGACGCATGTGCTGGTGGAAGGGCTCTCGCGCTGCGCCATGGACGACCTGCTCACCGACGAGGAATATCCCACGGCGCACTACACCATGATTCACGACGAACTCGAGGATACCCTCGAGGCGCAGGCCCTCGCGCGCAGCGCATCCGAGCAGTTCCAGCAGATCGTCACCATGTCGCCCAACCTGCCGGACGAACTCAGCGTCGCCATTTTCAACATGGAATCGCCCTCGCAGCTGTCCGACCTGATTGCCACCAACCTGCCGATGCCCATGGAGGTCCGGCAGAACCTGCTGGCGGAGCCGAGCCCGAATAAACGGCTCAAAACGCTGATGGAATTCCTCAACCGTGAATACCAGATCCTCAAGCTCGGCAACAAAATCGAAAACAAGGTCCACGAAACCTTCACCAAAACGCAGCGCGAAATCTTTCTGCGGGAACAGCTGAAAACCATTCAGAATGAGCTGGGCGAGGATGACCCGCACGCCAACGAAATCCTGGAGCTGGAAAAGAAGCTCCACGATGCCAAGCTGCCGCCCGATGCCCTGGAGGCCGCCGATAAAGAACTGCAGCGCCTCAAGTCGGTGCCGTCGGCCTCGCCGGAACACGGCGTCATCCGCACCTATCTCGACGTCATGGCCGAACTGCCGTGGAGCAAATCAACCGAAGACCACCTCGATATTCTCGCGGCGCAGAAGGTCCTCGATAAAGATCATTACGGCCTCGAAAAGGTCAAAGAGCGTATTCTCGAATACCTCTCGGTACTGAAACTCAAAAAAGACATGAAGGGCCCGATTCTCTGCCTCGCCGGACCTCCGGGCGTCGGAAAAACCTCGCTCGGCAAATCCGTGGCCCGCGCACTCGGGCGCGAATTTGTCCGCATGTCGCTCGGCGGTATGCACGACGAAGCCGAAATCCGCGGACACCGCCGCACCTACATCGGCGCCATGCCGGGCCGTATCATTGAAAGCCTGCGCCGCTGCGGATCCAACAACCCGGTCATCATGCTCGACGAGATCGATAAAGTCGGCAACGACTTCCGCGGCGATCCGGCCTCGGCCCTGCTCGAAGTGCTCGACCCGGAACAGAACTCCACCTTCCAGGATCACTATCTCGACGTGCAGTTCGATCTCTCCAAAGTGCTGTTCATCACCACCGCCAACATGCTCGAAACCATTCCGGGGCCGCTCCGCGACCGCATGGAGGTCATCCGTATTTCCGGCTACACGCTGCAGGAAAAAACCGCGATTGCCCGGCGCTACCTCGTGCCGAAAGCCATTCGCGAACACGGGCTCAAACGCGGGCAGATCAAATTTACCAAAGAGGCGCTCGAAACCATCATCAGCGGCTACACTGCCGAAGCCGGCGTGCGGAACCTCGAACGCCAGATCGCCAACGTCTGCCGCAAGGTGGCCCGCGGATTTGCCGAAGGAAAAACCCGGGCCGTGGAAGTGACGCCCCGCAAACTCAAGGGCTTCCTCGGTCCGATCAAAATCGAAAAGGATGTGGCGGAAAACGCCGCCATGCCCGGCGTCGTCACCGGCCTGGCATGGACGCCGTACGGCGGCGATATCCTGTTTATCGAAGCCACGCAGATGCCCGGCAAAGGCGGCCTGATCCTTACCGGTTCGCTCGGGGATGTGATGAAGGAATCGGCCCGCGCGTCGCTGAGTTATCTCAAGGCCAATGCGTCCACCTTTAAAATTGATCCGGACCTGTTTGCCAAATCCGACCTGCATATCCACGTGCCGGCCGGCGCCACCCCGAAGGACGGACCGTCCGCCGGCGTCGCGATCTCGCTGGCCATACTCTCCATTATCACCAACCAGCCGATCCGGCCCGACCTGGCCATGACCGGCGAGATCTCGCTGCGCGGCCGCGTGCTGCCGATCGGCGGGCTGAAGGAAAAAGTCCTCGCCGCCTCCCGCGCCGGCATCAAACACATCATGCTGCCGGAAAAAAATAAAATCGACCTCGACGAAATTCCGGACGATGTGAAAAAGAAACTGACGTTTAAAACCGTCAAAAATATCGACCAGGCCCTGCGCTATGCGCTGAAGCTCTCAGAAACAGAATAAATTTAACCCCGGAGGACACAGAGACCACAGAGAATTTTCTCCGTGCATTCCGTGCGCTCTAACGAAGTGGGTGGTACATGAAAAATATACTATTAGCAGGCACGCTGCTCCTCTCAAGCTTTTGCTTTGCTGCGGAGCAGCCGTCGGCCGATCATATCCTGGGTATGGTGCAGAAAAAGCTGCCGTCACGGCCGCTTAAACTGACCGGCAAACTGAAGGCCAAAGCAAAAAACGGATTCACCAAATCCTATCCCGTGACCATGGAGCTCGACTGGCATGCCGAGCCGGCCACGGCGCATTATAAAATCGACAGCGAAGAGCTGACCATCACCTGGCAGGGCGATACGCCGAACTATACCTTCTCCAAAGCCGGACAGGCCCCGACCTCCGAAATTCTCGGCACCGGCTTCACCTGGGCCGACCTCAGCTTTGCTGTCCTCTGGTGGCCGGATTCCAAACTGGTCGGCGAAGATAAAAAGCTCAACCGCGATACCTACATCATCGACGTTCCAGTTCCCGGAAGCGAAAATATCATGCGCCTGTGGATCGACCAGTACATGGGGATGGTGATGGAAATGCAGACCCTGGATAAAACTGAAAAACAGCTGACGCGCCTGAAGATCAAAAGCATCAAAAAGATGGATGAAATGTGGATAGCCAAAGACCTCGAACTTTCCGATCGAAAGTCCGGCAAAAAAACCACCCTGACCATTTCCGACCTCAACTGGATGGATGAAGAATGAACAGCACCGCGAAACTGTTTTTATCCCTGGGCGCCGTCAGCGGCGCGATCGGCGTCATCCTCGGGGCCTTCGGGGCGCACGGCCTGCAGGACAGGCTGACGGAAAAGCTGATGAAGACGTGGCAGACCGGCGTGGAATATCAGTTTTACCATACCTTCGCCCTGCTTGTGATCGGCCTGCTGGCCCTCAAATTCCAGTCCGGCCTGCTGACATCCAGTGGCTGGAGCTTTGTCGCCGGCATCCTGCTCTTTTCCGGCAGCCTCTATGCCCTCTCACTGAGCGGCATCACCAAACTCGGGGCCATCACCCCCATCGGCGGACTGTTCTTCATCGCCGGCTGGATTCTGCTGACGCTCTCCATTCTGAAGACAGGATAAGGGCATGGCCGACCGTAGCTTTGAACAGCGGTATCAGGACAATGACATTCCGTGGGACCGGACCCGGCCGGATTCGAATCTGATCGACAGCATCCAGCAGTTTTCCATTCCCCCCGGCCGCGTGCTGGATCTCGGATGCGGCACCGGAATCAATGCCCTCTGGCTCGCGCAGCACGGATTTGAAACCACCGGCCTCGACTGCTCGCCCACCGCCATCCAAAAGGCCGAACAACGGGCGGCGGAGCACGGCGCAGCCATTACCTGGATCACCGCGGACTTTATGACCGCGGACCTGTCCGGCCCGTTTGATCTGGTCTTCGACCGCGGATGCTTTCACTGCTTCGACTCCCTCGATCAGCGGAAGGATTTTGCCCGGCGCGTCCATGATCTGCTGACGGACGACGGCCTGTGGCTCTCGTTGATCGGGAATGCGGATGACGTCCCGCGCGAGGTGGGGCCGCCGACCCTGAGCGCCGCTGAAATAGCCGAGGCGGTTGAGCCCTGCTTCGAAATCCTTTCGCTCCGGGCCGGCTGCTTCGGCGGCGGCCAGGACGATCCCCCCAAAGCCTGGATTGCCCTGCTGAAAAAACGCGCCTGATCCCCGGTGAACTCCTGAAATCCTACCCCTTTCCCGCCTCCGGCGTGTAAAGTTTCATATTGTTTGATTATTTAAATTGACGGCCGCGCGGTTTTAAATATTCTACCCGCATGAATCTTTTAATACAGGAGACGATTCGTGAGTACGAAAAAACATTGGATTGCACTGACCTTGTGCCTGACCGTGGCCTTTTCCATTCTGGGCTATTTTGGAATCGATATTTACAAAGAGGCGCCGCCGCTGCCGCAGCGCATTGTCAGCGCCTCGGGCGAAGAGCTCTTCACGCTCGACGATCTCCAGCAGGGCCAGCTGGTCTGGCAGTCCACCGGCGGGCAGCAGATGGGCTCGGTCTGGGGACACGGGGCCTATCAGGCGCCGGACTGGTCGGCCGACTGGCTGCACCGGGAAAGCGTCGCCCTGCTCAATATCTGGAGTCAGCGCGAACTGGGCGTGGATTTTGACCAGGCGGATGTAGGCCCGAAGGCCGCCCTCCAGGCCCGGCTGCAGGAGGAGATGCGGCATAACGGATACGACGCGGAAACGGGCACGCTCACAATTTCCGACGACCGGACCGCCGCCATGCGGATCGTGGCCGCGCATTATGAATCGCTCTTCAGCGGCGAACCGGAACTGCGGGACCTGCGGGAAGCCTATGCCATGCACGAGCATGCAGTTAAAGACGGATTCCGCCGCAAACAGCTCGCCGGATTTTTCTTCTGGACCAGTTGGGCCTGCGTCGCGGAACGCCCGGGGCTGCCGATCAGCTATACCAACAACTGGCCGCATGAACCGCTCGTCGGTAATGCGCCCACCGGCGCCAATTTCATGTGGTCCATGATCAGCATCATCTCCCTGCTGGCCGCGGTCGGCGGTCTGGTTTGGTACGAAGCGTTCCGCCGCAAAGTTGAACACGACGACCTCCCGCCGGTCCCCGCCATCGATCCCCTGAAAAAACTGGTGATTACGCCCTCTATGAAAGCCCTGTGGAAATATGCCCTGGTGGTTTTTGTCCTCTTCGGCGTTCAGGTGATGCTCGGCGCATTGACTGCACACTACACGGTGGAGGGGCAGGAATTTTTCGGCCTGCCGATTGCTGAGATTCTGCCCTATGCCGTATCCCGCACCTGGCACATCCAGACCGCGATGTTCTGGATTGCGACCGCCTTTCTGACGGCCGGGCTGTTTCTGGCTCCAATCATTGGAGGCCGCGAGCCGAAATTCCAGCGCCTGGGCGTGAATGTACTTTTCGTGGCGCTGCTGCTGGTGGTGGCGGGTTCACTGGCCGGCGAATGGCTGGGCGTGATGCAGACGATGGAGCTGAAATATAATTTCTGGTTCGGACACCAGGGCTATGAATATGTGGACCTCGGCCGCTTCTGGCAGATCCTGCTTTTCACCGGCCTCCTGCTCTGGCTGATACTGGTACTGCGCGGCCTCTGGCCGGCCCTGCAGAAAAAGGATGACAACCGCCACATGGTCGCCATCTTTATTTTCGCCGCCACGGCGATCGGCCTCTTTTACTCCTCCGGATTTTTCTACGGCGCCAAAACCCATATTTCCGTCATGGAATACTGGCGCTGGTGGGTGGTTCATCTGTGGGTGGAAGGCTTCTTCGAAGTCTTCGCCACCATTGCCATCGCCACCATCTTCTGCAAACTCGGCCTGGTCCGGGCCGGCAGTGCCAGCCGCGCCGTGCTCTACTCCAGCTGCATCTTCCTGATCGGCGGCATTCCCGGCACATTCCACCACCTCTACTTTTCCGGCACCCCGTTTTCCGTGGTGGCCATCGGCGCCATGTTCTCGGCGCTGGAAGTGGTACCGCTGCTGCTCATCGGCCTCGAGGCACGCGAAACCAGCAAACATATCGAAAGCGCCGAATGGATGCAGCGCTACAAGTGGCCGCTGACCTTCTTCATGGGTGTGGCCTTCTGGAACTTTGTGGGGGCCGGCGTATTCGGCTTCCTCATCAATCCGCCGATTGCGCTCTATTACATGCAGGGCCTGAACACCACACCGGTCCACGCGCACGCCGCTCTCTTCGGGGTCTACGGCCTGCTGAGTCTCGGGCTGGTCCTGCTCGTCATCCGCTGCATTCAGCCCGACCGGGTCTGGAACGACCGCGTGCTGAAATATGCCTATTGGGGCATGAACGGCGGGTTGGCGCTGATGATCGGCCTGAGCCTGCTGCCCATCGGCATTGCCCAGACCGTCGCCAGTGTTGACGTCGGCCTCTGGTTTGCCCGCAGCGCGGACTTTCTCCAGCAGGGCTGGGT
>JBFJYX010000139.1:0-7730 GCA_041622415.1 Pontiella sp. | reverse complement strand
TCGAAAACTGATTTTCCAATCATGGGAAACCCGGAGACGGAGTCTGTGCGCCACAGGCTCCGTTTTTCTTTTCCCACTGAACCGCCCCGCCTCCGGCGCATCCGCCCGCGGCCTTCCCGTTTCCCGGCCGGTCTTTTAGTTCCAAGGGGCTTGCATCACCCGTGGGGGTGGGCTATCTAAGGGTGCAGTTGCGAACCATTAAATGAAGGGTTAAAAATAAATGTCACACTTCAAAGACAACATTACCGCTGAACAGCTCGCCGAACGGGCGCTTTTCCACCTGAAATATAATCGGGGAAAGGATATGCGCGCCGCCACCACGTTCGATAAAATGATGTGCTTTTCCCAGGCTGTCCGTGATATGGCGGTCGATGGTTTTATCGCAACGCAGCGACAGTACCTCGACCAGGACGTCCGCCGCGTCAACTATCTCTCGATGGAATACCTCATCGGCAAAATGCTTTCCAATAACATCTACGCCCTCGGCATCGAAAAAATTACAGCCGAAGCCCTGAAGACGCTCGACATCAGCACCGACGAACTGCTCGCGCTCGACGTCGAAGCCGGTCTCGGCAACGGGGGCCTCGGCCGCCTGGCCGCCTGCTACCTCGACTCGCTCGCCACCATGGAGCTGCCGGCCTACGGCTACGGCATCCGCTACGAGCACGGCATCTTCCGCCAGGAATTCGACCACGGCTGGCAGAAAGAACGCCCCGACGAATGGCTCGCCCTGGGTTATCCGTGGGAACTCATCCGCCCGGAATACACCCTGCCGGTCTGCGTCTACGGCCGTGTGAAGAAAAACTTCCGCCCCGGCAAAGGCTCGTCCGATGTCTGGGAAGACTTCCAGGTCTTCGAAGCCGTGCCATTCGATGTTCCGATCATTGGATATCACGTCAACACTGTGAACATGCTCCGCCTCTGGAAATCGCAGCCGGCCGAAGGCTTCCGCCTCGACGTCTTCAACCAGGGCGACTATGTCCGTGCCGTGGAAGAAAAGAACTGGGCCGAAAATGTCTCCAAGGTACTCTATCCCTCCGACTACACCTATGCCGGTAAAGAGCTGCGCCTGATCCAGGAATATTTCCTGGCCTCCTGCTCCGTCCGCGACATCGTTCGACGCTACAAGAAAAACCATAAGGACTATTCCAAGTTTGCGGAAAAGAACGTCATTCAGCTGAACGACACCCATCCCACCCTCGCCGTGGTGGAACTCATGCGTGTGCTGCACGACGAAGAGCGTATTCCGTGGGACGACGCGTGGGACATCACCGTCAACACCTTCTGCTACACCAACCATACCCTCCTGGCCGAAGCGCTGGAAAAATGGACGGTGGACCTCATGCAGCGCGTACTGCCGCGCCACATGCAGATCATCTTCGAAATCAACCACCGCTTCCTGCAGCAGGTCGAAATCAACCATCCGGGCGAAGGCGATCTGATGCGCAAGGTTTCGCTGATCGAAGAAGGCCAGCACCAGCAGGTCCGCATGGCCAACCTCTGCGTCGTGGGCAGTAACAAAGTGAACGGCGTTTCCGCCCTCCACTCCAACCTGCTCAAAACCAATACCATGCCGGAATTCGATAAAATCTATCCCGGCAAATTCACCAACGTCACCAACGGCATCACCCACCGCCGCTGGCTGATCAAGGCCAACCCGGAACTCTCCGCGCTCATCACCGAAAATATCGGGGAAGACTGGAAAACGGATCTGTCGCTCGTGAAAGCCTTCGAAGACTGCGCCTCCAAACGCGCCGTCCAGAAAAAATTCATGGAGATCAAACGTCAGAAAAAAGTCGAGCTCTGCGCAACCATCAAGGAGCTGACCGGCTACCTCGTGAGCCCCGACTCGGTGTTCGATGTGCAGATCAAACGCCTGCACATGTACAAGCGCCAGCTGCTCAAAGCGATGCATATCATCCACCTCTACAACAAGATCAAGGCCAACCCCAAAGCCAAGGTGCAGCCGAAGACCTTCATCTTCGCCGCCAAAGCCGCGCCGGCCTACCTGATCGCTAAATCGGTCATCAAGCTGATCAACACCATGGGTGAAGTCATCAACAACGACGTCGACGTCGCGGGCCGCCTCAAAGTGGTCTTCCTGCCGGATTACAATGTATCGCTCGCCGAAAAGATTATTCCGGCGGCCGACATCTCCGAGCAGATCTCCACCGCGGGGCTCGAAGCATCCGGTACCGGCAACATGAAGCTCTCGCTCAACGGGGCCCTCACCGTCGGAACATGGGACGGCGCCAACATCGAGATTGCCCAGAACGTCGGCGAAGACAATATCTTCATCTTCGGGCACCGTACCGAAGAAATCGAAGAGCTCGCCCGCAAGGGATACAACCCGTGGTCCTACATGGATAAGTCCAAAGACCTCCAGGGCGTACTCGAAGCGCTGCGCGACAATATCTTCGATCCGAACCATCCGGACCTCTTCAAAGATCTCTACAACGAGGTTACCGAGCACGGCGACTATTACTACTACCTCGCCGACTACGAAGAGTACATCAAGTGCAACGAGGATGTGGACAAGCTCTACGCCACACCGACCAAGTGGGCCGAAAAAGCCATCCTCAACGTCGCCCGCATGGGCTGGTTCTCATCCGACCGCTCCATTCAGGACTACGTCGACGGCATCTGGCATCTCGAAAAAACGCCGGTCGACCTGACCGACGAAATCGACTGACCGTTTCCAACGGCTGGAAAACCAAACGCGCCCATCCGGGCGCGTTTTTTTTATGCGTCATCCCCCCGACCCAAGCACCATCTTGGAGGGCAAGGCTTAATTTTGGAGGGCGAGGCGCCGTCCGAGCCAGGCACCCCGGCTCACGCCTCACGTTTCACTCGTCACGTTTTACGCCTACGCATACTCCCGCAACCGCTCCGCGAGCGTCGTGGTCCGGTCGCGCGATTCCGCCCGTATAATGGCCAGGCCCAGCGCCTTTTTGGTGCCCAGGAAAATCACCAGCTTCTTCGCACGCGTCAGCGCCGTATAGATCAGGCTCCGCTGCAGCAGCACAAAATGCTGGGTATGCACCGGAATCACCACGCACGGATATTCGCTGCCCTGGCTTTTATGAATCGTGATGGCATACGAAAGCACCAGCTCATCGAGCTCCCGGAAATCGTACACCACCTTGCGCTCCTCAAAATCAATCACCAGCTCCGACGTATCATGATCAATCGAAACAATGCGGCCGATATCGCCGTTGTAGACATCCTTGTCATAATCATTTTCCGTCTGCATCACCTTGTCGCCCACGCGGTAGACCACTCCGAACCGCTCAACCTCGTCGCCGCGCGGATTCAGCAGCGACTGCATCGTCACATTCAGGTTGCGCGCCCCGAGCTCGCCCTTCTGCATCGGCGTAAGAATCTGGATCTCCTCCATCGGATTAAAGCCGAACCGCTTCGGGATATGCTGCTTCACCAGCTTGCCCACCAGCGCCAGCGCCTTCTCCGGCTCCTCCGCCTCCACAAAATAGCAGTCACTCGTCTCCCCCTCGTCCGGAAACTCCGGGGCCTTGCCCTGGTTGATCAGATGCGCGTTCGTCACAATCCGGCTGCTTGCCGCCTGCCGGAACACCTCATCCAGATGCGCCACCGGCAGCGTCTTTGAACGGATGATATCCTGCAGCACGCGCCCCGGCCCCACACTCGGCAGCTGGTCCGCGTCGCCCACAATCACCACCGCCGCATGCAGCGGAACCGCGTCCATCAGCTGCGAGGCCAGCACCACATCAATCATGCTCGACTCATCCACAATCAGCACATCCAGCTCCAGCGGATTTTCCGACGAATGGATAAACCCGCCCGTCCCCGGATTATACTGCAGCATGCGGTGAATCGTCTTCGCCTCCATGCCCGTCGTCTCCGCCATACGCTTCGCCGCACGGCCCGTCGGCGCACACAGCTGCACCCGCTGCTTTTTCGCCTTCAGGATCATCAGCACCGAATTCACCAGCGTTGTTTTACCAACCCCCGGCCCCCCGGTAATCACCAGCACCTTCGACCGCACCGCCGTCTGCAGCGCATGCTTCTGCGCATTCGCCAGCTCAATCCCGGTCTTCCGCTGCACCCAGGCCAGCGCCTTTTCAAAATCAATATCCGGGCACGGATGCCGCCCCTTGGCCAGCGCCTGGAGTTTTTTCGCCAGTTCGATCTCCGCAAAGAACAGCTTCGGCAGATAAATCAGCGTCCGCCCCTTCACGTCCTCCCGCTGGATCAGCCGCTTGTTTTCCAGCAGGTGCTCCAGCCCCGCGTCGATGATATCCAGATCGATGTCCAGCAGCTCCGCCGTACGCGAAAGCAGGTCGTTGCGCACATACGCGCAATGCCCGTTTGCCGTCAGCTCACCCAGGCAATACTCCAGCCCCGCCCGCGCCCGCAGGTCCGAATCCTTCGCAATGCCCAGCTTCATCGCAATCCGGTCCGCAATCAGAAAACCGATGCCCCGGATATCGCGCGCCAGGCAATAAGGATCCCGCTGCACCAGCTCAATCGCTTTATCCCCGTAGAGTTTATGAATCCGGAACGCCCGCGTGGTGCTGATCCCGTGGCTGAACAGAAACGACATAATCTGCCGCACATTCCGCTGCTCGTCCCACGCCTTTTTAATGTTGTCCTTGCGCTGCTTTCCAATCCCCGGAACCTTCAGCAGCTTGCCCGAAGAATGCTCAATCACGTCAAAGACATCGCGCCCGAACGTGCTCACCAGCCGCTTCGCATATTCCTTGCCGATCCCCTTCACCATGTCCGACGCCAGGTATTTTTCAATCCCCTCAAGCGTATCCGGTTTCGACAGGCGGATCGCCTCCGCCTTGAACTGGCGGCCGTGACGCGGGTCCGTAAACCACTCGCCGTCCCCCGCCATCCACTCGCCCGGATTCACCGTCGGCACAGTGCCGGTCACCGTCACGAGATCCTTATGACCCCGCACCTTCACCCGCAAAACACAAAAGCCGTTTTCCTCGTTTCGGAAAACGACCCGTTCAATCTGACCGTCGAGTTTATCCATGAGTCCAAGCCGTCGGGTACCCGAAAAGCGGCCGGCAAAAAATTTCAATCCGCAAGGTTAATACTTCTTCTCGTACTCACCCTTGCCCAGCTTTTCATACGTCGTAAAGCCCGCGTTCTTCGCCCGGTCATGCAGGCCGCTCGCCGAATGGCCCACCCGCGGCGCCGACAGCTGGCGCGCCACCGGACTGCCGCAGCGCGGACACGTCGTCAGCGCCGGGGCCTCCAGGCCCTCCACCTCTTCAAATCCCGGCCGGCAATGCCGGCAGGCCTTTTCCGGATCAACCGCAGCATATTCACGTATAGGCATAATGAATTCCTTCCAATGATGGGAAAAAGATATAGCACGCCTTCCAGACCTTGGAAAGCCCCCGCACGGCTTATCCCCCCTGCGGATACAGCTCAAATTTAGCCAGCGATTTATGCCGCACATCGAACACGCGCTGAATCCGCAGCCGGTTCGCCGAACTGTATCCAATCCGCGCCCCCGGGTCCGCCGCATCCAGCGCATAGCACGGCGCCCCGTCAATATACACAAACGGATCTACCGTCAGCTCCGGATAGTGCTTCGAAAAACGCACCAGCGCAAACACATGGTCATCCGTAAACGCAATATACGTCTTCAGCCCCACCGACTCCATCAGCGAGCACAGCACCAGCGTCTGGTCCTCGCAATCCCCGCCCCCCGCAATCAGCGTCGAGATCGGATCCTTCGCAAACTCCACATCATCCGCCGGGTCCGAAACATAATGAATTTCATTACTCACAAAATTCAGCAGCGCCACAGTCTTCCGCAGCTCATCATCTTCCGTATTCAGCACTTTCCGCGTCGCCAGGATATGAATCTGCTCATTCCGGTAATCCACCTTGTTCAGGTAATGCACATAATTCCCCGCAATCAGCATATTCGCCATATCCTGAATCGGGCCGATCCGGAACAACGCCTGCCCGCACTGCCCAATCGCATGCCGAAACGTCATATCCCCGCTCAGCGCCTTATCCCAGTTATGCACCGTCACAAAAATAAAAACACTGATCGCCAGCATCGACACCACCTGAATCATCGCCTTGCGGAAAATAATCAGGAAAAGCGACAGCCCCGTATACAACGTCACCATCGCAATCTTCGGGTTATCAATCAGCCCCCCCACAAACCGCAGCAGGAACAGCGTCAGCAGCACCAGGAAAAAACTCAGCAGATACGACCGCAACGGATGCTTCGACTCGCTCCGGTCCCCGCCGCCCTCCGTATTGAAAAACGCCGCATAAAAAAGAAACACCCCCGCCGACGCCACCGTCACCCCGAAAATACGCAGCATCAGCGAATCAAAATACACAAACGCCGTCAGGCAGAACATCAGCAGGTAAAGCGAAAGAATCAGAAACGACGCACGCTCGTCCGTCGTCATTGCCCGCACCTCGCGGCCGCGGTGTTTTTCTTCAAAATGGATTTCATCCGGCATACGGCTAAGTAGTACCCGCACCGCACCCACGGGTCAATACACTTGATTCCGCAGCCGCAACTCCGTCGGCCCCGGCTTCAGATAAACCTGATCCTTCAGATACGGCTCATCATACTTCCGGATATAATGATTCAGAATCGTAATCGGCACAATCAGCGGAAAATGCCCCGCCCGGTAATCCGCAATCGTCTCCTGCAGCTCCGCCTTCTCATCCCCGTCCAGCTGCTTCTTAAAATAGCCGCACAAATGCTGCAGCACATTCACATGCTTCGCCACCGTCGCCCGCAGCCGCAGCGCCGCCACCAGCTCCTCCAGATACGCCGCCTGCACCGCCGCCAAATCCTTCCCCTTCATATCCGCCACCACACGACCCAACGCCCGGTAATGCTTCGGACTGTGCGCCATCAGCAAATACTTATGCTGCTCATGAAACTTCACCAGCCCGCCCCGCGTACACTTCTCCGCCAGCATCCGCCGCCACCGATGCAGCGTAAAAACCTGTTCAATAAACGCCTCCCGCAACGCCGCATCATTCAGCCGCCCCTCCTCCTCCACCGGAATCAGCGGAAACCGCTCCATCAGCGCCGACGCATAAATCCCCCGCCCCTTATTCGACGGCATCCCCTTCGCCGAATACACCTTCACCCGCTCCATCCCGCAGCTCGGCGAACCCCGCTTCAGAATATAGCCCCCCAGATTCTCCCTCTCCAGCTCCGCCACACGCCCCCGGCAAAACCGCTCCATCCCCTCCGTCAAATCCTCCCCGCTCTGCGACTTCACCAGCCGCGGCCGCTCTGGATCCCCCTCCAGCCGGATCGTCTCCCGCGGAACCCCAAGCCCGAACTCCAGCTCCGGACACACCGGCACAAACTCAAACCAGTTCGACAACGTCCCCACAATATAACTGTCCCGCTTATGCTGCCCGTCATACCGCACCTTACGCCCCAGCAGACACGAACTGATCCCGATCCGAATTTTATCCATAGCCAAGCCTCCGAAAACCATCATACCCCGCCCCCCAAAAACCACAAGCCCCGCCCCACCCAGGCACCATTTTGTTGGAGGCCAAGCCCCGCCCCAGGCACCATTATTGGAGGGCGAGGCTCCGTCCGAGCCACGCACCCCAGCCGCCCCGCACCGCCATACCGTACCGCCGGCATCCTGCCGGCCCCGCCCAAAGCCTCACGCCTCACCCATCACGCCTCACTATTGCTCCGGCAGTTAAATATTTTGACTGAACGGATT
>JBFJYX010000138.1:0-7732 GCA_041622415.1 Pontiella sp. | reverse complement strand
GTGGTGCGATGGCACCGGCCGAACGGGGCGCTTCCAGTATATGGCGGCGTTTCGCGGAAGCAGCGGCGGCGATACGCGGCATTGGCGGCGCTGTGGAGGAAAACCGTGAACTGCGGTTTGAGCTCACGCGCGTGCAGGCAGAACTCGACGGCCTTCGCGGCGTCGAGGATGATAATCTGCGCCTCAAACGCGCCCTCGAATTCCACGAAACCAGCCCCAACGAAATGATTCCGTGCGATGTCGTCAGCCGCAATATTTCCGGCTGGTGGAATACCGTGCGCCTGGGCAAAGGTCTGCGCGACGGCATCCGCAATAACCGCGCGGTGATCTCGCCCGACGGGCTGGTCGGCCGGACCATGGAGGCCACCCCCTTCACGACGGAAGTGCTGCTGGTTTCCGATCCCGCCTGCCGCGTCTCGGCCAAGCTGGCGCGCGCCAATGTGTTCGGGATGGTGCGCGGCACCGGCAACAACCTGCGCGGCGAACCGCAGGCCCGCATGGAATTTATCAATAAAGACGCGGAAATCCGGGTGGGCGACGAAGTCGTTACCTCGGGGCTGTCGAGCGGCGGCGGCCGGTTTCCGAAGGGCGTGCACATCGGGTATGTGGAAAAGGTCTACAAGGATGATTCCGGCCTGTTCCAATATGCGGAAATCGTTCCGCGCGCGACCGTCGGCCTGCTGGATTATGTTTTTGTGGTGTCCAAAACCGCTGAGGAGGAAGGATGATGTTCCTCCGTCAGATCAGATTGAAGATTTCTGATTGCCGATTGCCGATTGATTTCCCGGCAAAGCGTGAACCGGGCTCCATTCAATCAACAATCAGCAATCGGCAATCGGCCATGTTGCACCTCCCCGGAGGTCCGCGATGAGATACCGGTTTGCGATGCTTTTCATTATCGGCCTGGGCGCGCTGGTTCAGATGCTGCTGCCGGCGTTTCCAATGTTTGGAAATATGAAGCCGCCGGTGCTGGCGGCACTGGTGCTGCACTATGCGCTGCGGCGCGATAACCACGATATGTGGATCGCGGTGTTTGTGGCGGCGGTGATGCAGGACGGCCTGGAGCCCGGCTCGTTCGGTCCGGCGCTGCTGGCTTTTCCAACCATTGGAATCCTGGCCAACCGTATCCGGAACGAAATTTTTGCCGACGGCCTGGTGACGCAGCTGTTCCTCGGGGCGGTGATCGGCGTATTCTGCACGTTTATCACGATGCTGATTTTTTCGGTTTCCGGCCAGCGGCCGTTCCATTTCGGCGGGGCCCTGCACGCCCTCGTCGGCTCCTTTGTGATCGGCGTGTTTACGCTGCCGCTCGTTTCCCGCCTGATCATCCGGCTTGAGGCCCTGATCCCGAAACGGAGGGATTACGGATGGCAATAAGGGTAAAACAGAAACAGGAATCGAGCACGGTCGTGATCTGGTCCGTGCTGGGCATGATGATGTGCGCCCTGCTGTTCCTCGGTTCCAGACTCTGGAAACTGCAGGTCCGCGGCAAGAGCGGCTTCGATGCCGATTTCTACGACCAGTCGGTCCGGCGCGTCCGCCTGCCGGCGGTGCGCGGCAAAATTTATGACCGCAACGGCGAGGTGCTCGCCGACAGCGTCCCGAACTATTGTATTGCGATTTATACCGACGAAATGCGCGCCCCGCGGTCGGCCGTGGCGAATACGCTGGAGCTGATTCACCGGATCTGGCAGTCGATCGGTGTGCCGCCGGATGTGAGCTACCGTGACGTGAAGCGCCATTTTGCGCTGAACCGGTCGGAGCCGCTGGTGGCGTGGAAGAAGCTGGAAGATGCAAAGCTCGGCGAGTGGCAGGGCGTCTTCGGGCGCTGGAACGATGAGCGCAGCGTTCCCGGCCTGAAGGACCATGATCCGCTGAGTTCGGACCGCATCGTCATTGAAACGTCGGAACTGCTGAAGGTGCCGACGTCGACGGCGGCGAATACGCTGGAGCTGGTGTATGAAATTTCGGAGCGGATCGGGATTCCGCGTAAAGTGCGTTATCAGCAGATCGTCGACCACATCATTCTGCAGAAGCCGCTGCCGCTGCTGGCGTGGCAGAATATTGATGACGAAACGATGGCGAAGTGGGCCGACACCTGCTCCGCCCTGCCCGGCACGGACATCTATTACCAGCCGGCGCGCACCTATCCGTTCGGCGAAACCAATGCCCACCTGGTCGGCTTCACCCTGGCGGCGGATGCGATCCGCGAGGAGGAGGAAACCGGGGAGAAAATTCATTTCGATATGCGCGGCATCGAAGGCCGCAAAGGGCTGGAAGGCACCTATGACGACCTGCTGGAAGGCGAGCCGGGCTATAAACTCGTGCGCATCGATGCCTCGGGCTATCACCACAGCGACCTGCAGGTGCGCCGCCCGAAAGCCGGGGGCGATCTGCAGCTGACGATTGATGAAAATATCCAGCGGTTTGCCATGGAGGCGCTGCTGACGAAACAGGATGGCGAAGATCCGAATGCCCCGGTGAAGGGCGCCTGCGTGGTGATTGATCCGAACAACGGCGATGTGCTGGCGATGGTGAGTGCGCCTTCGTTTAATCCGAATGCCTACATGGCCTCCGCACGTTACCGGATGGCCCTGAACAAGGATCCGTATTCGCGAACCTATCACCGGGCGGTGTTCGGGCAGTATCCGCCGGGCTCCACCTTCAAACCGATCACCGTGCTGGGGGCGCTGCGGGAAAGCCCGCAGTATGCGGAGGTGTATCATGACTGCCACAATCCGTACTACGTCGGGAAACGCCGGATGAAGTGCTGGATTCACTCGCGCTATGGCGAGCACGGTGAAGTCGATGCCCGGGCCGCGCTGATGGTTTCGTGCAATGTCTACATGTTTGAGCTGGCGCGGGAGCTGGGCTATGAGCCGATCCGCGATATGGCGAAGGAGTTCGGCATCGGCCAGTATGCCGGCCTCTTCCCGGACCTGGATGAACCGCCTGAACAGAAGGATTCGAAATACGGCAACCTGCCGGAACAGTCCATCAATGTGATCGATGCGTGCAATATGTCGATCGGCCAGGGGGCGATCCTGGCCAGTCCGCTGCAGATGGCGATGGTGGCGTCCACGATTGCCAACGGCGGCCGGCTCTACCGCCCGCGCCTCGTGCAGAAATGGCGCAACAGCCCGGACGACGACTATAATTTGAACCCGACCTGGGCGATCCGCCAGATCGACGCCCCGATCGAAGCGCTGGAAATTGTGCGCGGGGGCATGCACGATGTGGTCAACCACGAGGACGGCTCGGCCAAAAGCGCCGCGGTGGACGGCGTGCTGATTGCCGGCAAGACCGGCTCGGCCCAGTATAAGCGCGTCGTGGAACGCATGGTGGACGGCCGGAAAACCAATGTGGTGGAAGGCAGCGTGCATGCGTGGATGATTTCCTATGCCCCGTACCATTTCCCGAAATATGCCATCGCCATGGTGGTGGAAGACGGGGTCTCGGGCGGCCGTTCAATCGGTCCGCGCCTGCACGACCTCTACACCAAACTCTTTGAATACGACGGCACGCTCAGAAGGGGGGAAGGATGAACGGCATTCAACCCAAACGCCTGGACTGGACGATGCTCTCCACGATCTTCCTGCTGGTGGCGATGAGCGTGGCTTTTGTCTTCAGCGCGCGCTTTAAATCGGCCGATCTTTACGGGGATACCTGGGAGAAGCAGCTGCTGTTTGCCATCATGGGCATGGGCGTTTACGCCGCGATTGTCTGGTTTGACTACAAGGTGATTTCCACGCTCTCGTGGTGGATTTATGCCGGGGCCATTGTGCTGCTGCTGGCGGTCTTCCTGTTCCCGGCAAACAACGGGGCGCAGCGCTGGATTCCGCTGCCGGGCTTTACGCTGCAGCCCTCGGAACTGGCGAAAATTGCGGTGGCGATCAAGCTCGGCGCGTTCCTGTCGGCCCCGGACCGCGAAATGGACGAGTGGAAAACCTTCTTCAGCTGCGCGGCCATTGCGGGCCTGCCGTTTATCCTGATTGCGATAGAGCCGGACCTGAGCACCTCGCTCACGCTGGCGCCGATCACCCTGGCCATCATGCTGTATGCCGGCGTGAAACGTAAACTGCTGCTGATCGGCCTGGCGGCGGTGGTACTGCTCGGCACGACGGCCTGCCTGTGGATCAAGTATGAAAAGCCGACGCAGGAACAGCTGGACGCGGGCTATGTGCCGGACCGGCATCAGGTGCTGCCGCGCATGCCGGTGCTGCACGACTACCAGAAGGACCGCATCCGCGTCTTTGTGCGCAACGACCACGATGTGGCCGGCGCGGGCTGGAATAAACTGCAGTCGCAGATTGCCGTCGGCTCGGGCGGGCTGCACGGCAAAGGTTACCTCAAGGGCACCCAGAATATTCTCGGGTTCCTCCCCTCGGCGGTGGCGCAGTCGGATTTTATTTTCTGTGTGATCTCGGAAGAGACCGGATTTATAGGCAGTGCGTTTATTCTGACGCTCTATGCCGTTTTGTTAGGACGTTGTATGCGGGTATCCTTGCGATCCCGCGATGAGTTTGGGCGGCTCATGGCGCTGGGAATCGGCGTCATGTTGTTCTGCCATGTGTTTGTGAATATTGCGATGACGATCGGTGTGCTGCCGATTACCGGACTGCCGCTTCCTCTGATGAGCTACGGCGGCTCCTTTATGGTCAGCACCCTGATCGCCCTCGGCCTGGTACAGAGTGTGTACCAACGGCGGAGAATACGAAATTAGCTAAGGAGAGAGAACCATGCTTAAAAAACTGAAAACCCTCGGGGGCGGTAAGCGGGAAAAGAAAGAGATCATCATCAACATCGAAACGCTCGAAACGCGCGTTGCGGTGCTCGAAGATGGAAAGCTCGATAATTTTCATATCGAACGCCAGGAGGATAACCGGATTGTCGGCAGCATCTTTAAAGGCAAAATCCAGAATCTCGAAGACGGCCTGCAGGCGGCCTTTGTGGATATCGGCCTGAAGAAAAACGCCTTCATCCATTACTGGGATATGATTCCGGAAGACGCCGCGCGCCTGGAACGCGAGGAAGGGGTTCGTGCCAAGAGCTCCACGCGCCGCCGCAAAAAATATAAGCCCGGCGAAATGCAGAAGATCTTTCCGATCGGATCGGAGATCATTGTACAGGTCACCAAAGACGCCATCGGCACCAAGGGTCCGCGCGTTACGGCCAACCTGAGTATTCCGGGGCGCTACCTGGTCATGATGCCGGGCACGCACCTGAAAGGCATTTCCCGCAAGATTGACGATGTAAAAGAGCGTAACCGCCTGAAAAAAATCCTGAGCCGCCTGCCGGTTCCGGAAAACATCGGGCTGATTGTGCGCACCGCCGGTTCGGGTACCCGCAAGGTCAGCTTTGCGCGCGACGCCCGCACCCTGTTTGAAATCTGGAACGACATCGAGAGCGGCATCAAGAATACGCCGGCCCCGTGCGAACTTTATTCCGAGCCGAAACTGGCCGAGCGCGTGGTCCGGGACTACCTGACCGAAGACATCGACCGCATCTACATCGACAACCGCGAGCTGTTTGAAAAGACCCGCCAGATCATTGCCAAGTTTTCGCGCCGGTCGCGCAACTGGGTGCAGATGTACGGCGGTGAAGAGCCGATCTTTGACTACTTTGAAGTGGAAAAGCAGATTGAATCCGCCTACCGCCGCAAAGTCTGGATGAAGTCGGGCGCCTACCTGATCTTTGATGAAACCGAAGCGCTCGTCGCGATCGACGTCAACACCGGCCGCCATAAGGGCAGCAAATCGCAGGAGGAATCGATCCTGCAGGTGAACCTCGAATCGGCCGACGAAGTCGCCCGCCAGCTGCGGCTGCGCAATGTCGGCGGCCTGGTGATTGTCGACTTCATCGACATGAAATCGAAGAAGGACCAGAACGCGGTCTACCGCGCGCTGAAGGAAGCGCTGAAGAAAGACCGCGCCCGCACCAACGTGCTGCAGATTTCGCAGCTCGGCCTGCTCGAAATGACCCGCCAGCGCGTCGAGGAATCGATCTTCACCTCCGGCTATGTGGACTGCCACTACTGCCGGGGCCGCGGCCGCGTGAAATCCCCGCTCTCGATGAGTGTGGAAATCCAGCGCCGCGTGAGCGAGTGCATGCGCAAGGACCGCAACGGCACGCACTCCATGCGCGTAACCGTGAACCCGCAGGTGCTCGACCGCCTCCGCAAGGAAGACGAACAGGCGCTGATCGATATGGAACAGGAATTCCACGGCCACCTGACGTTTGTGTCGGACGGCCATTTCCACATCGAAGAATTCGCGATCACCAACGACGACAACGGCCGCGTATTGTTCAGCAGCGTGGAGAGCTAGGGCGTGAACCGTGACGTTTGAGGCGTAATTCATTTCACGGCTCAAACGTCACGCCACTATTCAGGGGGAAAAAAGAATGATTACAGAAGAACAGTTTGGGCAGACCAAAGACGGACAGGACGTAACCGCCTTTGTGCTGGAGAACGGCGGATTGAAGGTCAAGGTGATCAACTACGGGGCAACCATCGTCTCGCTGGAAGCGCCCGACTCCGACGGCAATATCGATGACCTCGTATGCGGTTTCGATTCCATTGAAGAATACCAGAGTGACGCCAATCCCTACTTCGGGTGTGTGTGCGGCCGCTATGCCAACCGCATCGCCAAAGGCAAATTCAGCATCGATGGCCAAGCCTATAAGCTGGCCGTCAATAACGGACCGAATGCCCTGCACGGCGGCCTGATCGGATTCGATAAAAAAGTCTGGGATGCCGCGATCGAAGGCGATGCCGTCAAGATGTCGCTGGTCAGTCCGGACGGCGAAGAGGGTTATCCGGGCACGCTGCAGGTTTCGGTGACCTACCGCCTGGGCGCCGACGGCGACCTTCGCCTGGAGTACACCGCCACGACCGATCAGAAGACGATTCTGAACCTGACCAACCACAGTTATTTCAATCTCGCCGGCAAAGGCCCCGTCTATGACCAGGTCATCACCATCAATGCCGATCAATATACGGTCGTCGATGATGATGCCACGCCGAGCGGAGAGCTGCGTCCGGTTGCGGGAACCGAAATGGATCTGCGACAGCCGGTGCCGATCGGCGAGAACATTAAAGCCGTCCAGGGCCGGGGCTATGACCACAACTACTGCATCAACCAGAAGGCCGAAGGCGAATTAACGCTGGCCGCCTTTGTCGCTGATCCGGAAAGCGGCCGCACGCTGGAGTGCTGGACCACGGAACCCGGCGTCCAGTTTTACACCGCCAACTTTGTGGAAAATGTGAAGGGCAAAAACGGGGCGTATTATAACGCCCATGAATCGTTCTGCCTGGAAACGCAGCACTATCCCGACAGCCCGAACCACGGGCATTTTCCCTCAACGGAGCTCGCCCCGGGCGAAACCTACACCCAGACGACCCTCTATACGTTCGGTGCGGCCTAACCTGCGGGGCAGGCCGGAAGGTCTGCCCCACTCGGGCATCATTTCCTGATGCGAATGCTGACGACCTCATCGAGCAGCCGCAACGGAATGCCCTCGAGGCTGATGGCGATATAGCGCGTCTTCGGATTGGGACGGTGCCCGAGTGTATCGACCTGCATGAAGCGGCTTTCGTCCTCTGCCGCCATGGCGTGCAGCGGGCGCTTGTCTTCATCCAGAAATTCAATCGTTCCGCCGGTCAGGTCGACCGCATCGCCTTTGTAGGTGAACTCAAGGTGGTAGGCGCTGCCGAAGGTCTTCAGGTCGCCAG
>JBFJYX010000137.1:0-7763 GCA_041622415.1 Pontiella sp. | reverse complement strand
TTACTGCAGCAGAATGGGTAAGCCGTCTGCCCCGCCGCGATAAAAAGCTTTATGCCATGTATTCCTCGGTCACGGACTGTATCGTGACGGATCAATCCGTGATGGCGGTGCCGGTGGATGACCATATGGTGCACCGCGGCGACGGGGTTTTTGAATCGTTCAAGTGCATCGACGGCAGCCTTTATAACCTGGAGGACCACCTGTCCCGTCTGGAACGCTCCTGTGCGGCCCTGGGCATTGAGCTGCCGGTCAGCCTCGAAGAGATGGGGCGGATTATTGTCCAGACGGTCCGGGCCGGCGGTAAGCCGAATGCGCTGGTGCGCCTGCTGCTGTCGCGGGGGCAGGGTACGATGGGGGTCAATCCCTATGCCTGCTTCGGGCCGGAGCTCTACATTGTTGTGTATGAAATGACGGACACAAAAATTGACCGGCTTCCGGAGGGCGTCAGCGTCGGGCTGAGCAAAGTGCCGATCAAACCGGGCATCTTTGCCCAGGTCAAAACCTGCAACTATCTGCCCAACGTGCTCATGAAAAAAGAGGCGGTCGATATGGGCGTCGACTTCACGGTTTCGCTCGACGAACAGCGTTTCCTCGCCGAGGGCGCCACGGAAAACATCGGTATCGTCACGCGCGGCAAGGAGCTGTTCATGCCGCCGCCCGAGCGGGTGCTCGCCGGAACCACCGCAAAACGCGCCATGGAATTTGCCAAACAGCTCAAGGCCGAACGCGTACTCACCACGGCTGAATTCCGGCCGATCAATCTCGGGGCCGTCCGCTCCGCCGCCGAAGTGCACATTTACGGCACGACGCCGAACGTCACCCCTGTAACCACCTTTGACGGCAAACCCGTGGGCGACGGTAAACCCGGCCCCATTGCACAGCGGCTGTTTGATATGCTCAAAGAGGAAATGATTCCCGAGAGCACGCGATTAACCCAGGTGTTTTAATTATGGCCGTTGAAATAGAACGCAAGTTTCTCGTGGTTTCCAATGATTGGAAAAACGCGGTGGTGGAATCAAAAGTCTGCCGTCAGGGTTATCTCGTGACCGATCCGAAAAAAAGTGTGCGCGTCCGCGTCATCGGCGATCAGGGCTTTCTGACCGTGAAAGGCGCCACCGACGGTTTTTCGCGTATGGAGTTTGAATACGAGATCGACCTGGCCGATGCCAGCTACATGCTGATGCTCTGCGACTGGGTGGTTGAAAAGACGCGCCACTATATCGAGCACGACGGCCTGACCTGGGAACTGGATGTGTTCGAAGGATTAAACGCCGGGCTGGTGATGGCCGAGGTTGAGCTCGAATCCGTAACCCAGTACTTCGACAAACCCGCCTGGGCCGGCGAAGAGGTTTCCGAGGACGCCCGCTACTTCAACGGCTACCTTTCCAAGCATCCCTTCAGTCGCTGGTAGCTGAGCTCTGCGGCTTCTTGCTGTGTTTGCAGGTGCGGTCCAGGCATCAGCCTTCGGTCCTGAGCATCCTCAGGATTTCATTTGCGGCCATTTCAGCTCCGCCGCGGGGCATGGTTTCTTTCGGGGGCGGTGCGTTTTCGGCGTCGGCGAGGGCGCGGGCGAGGTCGCCGGCATACAGCTCGACGTTGGGGATAAAGGCGTGGCGGCAGTATTTTTCAATCGCATCGACCAGGACCGGATATTCAAGAAAGTTTTTGCGGTCGGAATAGATGATGGGTTTGTTGTTGGCAATGCATTCGGAAACGATGCCGAAACCGGGTTTGGTGACCACATAATCGACCGAGGCCATGATGTCGGCAAAGGTGAGCAGGCTGCGGGAGAGGGTATGGATGCCCGGGCAGTGCATCGGTTCGACGGTGAATATTTCACACCTGCGCAGGTGTGAAATATTGGCGATGGCGGCGGGGGACAGGTTGAGCGAGGTGAAGGAGAGCAGGACCCAGGATTTTTCGGGATCGGCGCCGGTGGCTTCGGCGATCAGAGCCCTTCGTGCGGTGCCGGGTTTTGCGAGCAGGGGCAGATCGATGATGTGGGGGAAGGCGCTCATCGATTCAGAAAAGGGCTGGCGGAGCAGGAGGTCGGTCTTGCTGTAGACGCCGGCAAATTTATCGACAAAAAACTGCCAGCGCGGATCGTGGTCGACGAATTCGGAATAGATCCAGTTCCAACCGAAATTGCTGCAGGCGATATTCGGGAGGCCGGCTTCCTGCGCGGCGGCGAGCGGGATGGCGGGAATGTCGGCCACCACAACGCCGATATGCTCGTCGGCCATAAACTGTTTTTCCTGCTCGATCAGTTCGCGTTCCCGTTCGTAGAGCGTCGTGATGGTTTCAAGCGATGCCTCGAGGTCGACGTGAATGGAGTCTTTCTGAATGAGGCCGAGGTCGAAGGCGCCGGGGCGCACTTCGATATCGGGCCGCAGGCGACTCGACATGAAGTCGGTGGGCAGGTCGGTTTTAACGATGATGGGGCGCTGCGGATCGGCGGTGCGCAGGGCGTTGAGCACATCGCAGGAGCGGGAGCCGTGGCCATAGCCGTGCGCGGTGATGTAGTAGGCGATCTTTTTCATTGGGCGGTGAGGGCCAGGCCTGCGGCGAGCGTGAGGGTCATGAGAATGGTGACGCCGACTTTGAGGAAAATGACGGCGAGGCGGGCGAGTACCGCGCCGGTGGCGACGTGGGCGGCGTGTTCCGCTTTTTTGATGCGGTTGTGTTCTACGAGGAAGGCGAGCCCGAAGCTGCCGGCAAACATGCCGATGAGATTGCCGAGGATGGGGACGGGCAGGAAGCCGCCGAGCATCATGCCGAGAAATCCGCCGCCGACGGCGGCCCAGCCTGCGGCTTTGGAGCCGCCGCGTTTCTGTACGCCCCAGGCCCCGGCAAAGGCTTCGGCCACTTCAACACCGATGCAGAGGATCAGCAGCACGATCAGGGTTCCAATGTTTGGGAATTCGGGCCAGCGGTGCCACGCCAGCAGTCCGGCGGTTGCCAGCACCAGCCAGGTTCCGGAGAGGGAGAGACAGGAGAGCATGAAGGCCACGACGCAGAGCAGGGCCGAAACCGAATAGATTGAGATGCTCAGCGCCGTATCCATTTCATTGAAGAATCAGATGGCTGCTGTGCCACAGCAGCACACGGATTCTTAATCCAATTCTGCGATCCACTGGGCGAGGGTGCGGGCTCCGAAGAGGGTGGCACCGGGATCCTGGTGAGGTTTCGGTGCTTCCACCCAGGCCGTGCCGGCAATATCAAAGTGCGCCCACGGAATATCGGCGGGCACAAATTCCTGAAGGAAGGCGGCGGCCGTTGCGGTTCCGGCCGTGCCGGATTTGCAAATGTTCGACAGGTCGGCGAAGTCGGATTTCATATCGTCCGAGTATTCTTTGTAGAGCGGGAGCTGCCACAGGCGTTCGCCGGCGGCCGCGCCGTGTTGGATCAGGGTGTCGACCAGTTTCTGGTCGTTGCCGAGAATGGCGGAGGCTGAGGAGCCGAGGGCGACAATGCAGGCGCCGGTGAGCGTGGCGAGGTCGACCATGGCGCGCGGTTTCCGGTCGGCGCCGAGGCCGAGGGCATCCATGAGAACGAGGCGGCCTTCGGCATCGGTGTTGAGCACTTCCACGGTTTTGCCTTTGTAGGCGGTGATGATGTCGCCGGGGCGGGTGGCCCGCGAGCCCGGCATATTTTCGGCGGCGCCGAGGATTCCAATGACGGGAACTTTGACGTTCATGCGGGCAATCATCTGCATGGCGGTGAGCACGGCCATGCCGCCGCACTTGTCGTATTTCATCCAGCCCATGCCTTTTCCGGGTTTGAGCGAAATGCCGCCGGAATCGAAGGTGACAGTTTTGCCGACGAGTACGACGGGCCGGGCCTTGGGGTCGGTGCCTTCGTGTTTGAGGATGATCATGCGCGCATCCTGAGCACTGCCCTGGGCTACGGAGAGAATGCCGCCGCAGCCTTTTTTCTCCAGCGCGGCTTTATCCATGATCCGGCAGCTGAGTCCGTTGGCTTTGGCCATCTTACGGGCCCAGTCGGCAATCTTGACGGGCGGGGCTTCGTTGCCGGGCAGGTTGGCGAGGTCGGCAGTGGTGATCAATGCGGCTTCCTGGGCCTGGGCGGCTTTGATGCCGCTGCGGTCTTTCACTTCGCCGCAGAAGGTCAGGGAATAGGCCGGCGCTTTTTTTGAATCGGATTTGAAGGTGTCAAAGCTGTAGGTGCCCCACGCCGCGCCGCGGCCGGCGAGCAGGTGGTAGTCGGCCGCGTTTAATCCTTTCAGCCGGATGGATGCGGGCACGGCGAAGGAGGTGCAGCCTGCGGCTTTGCCGGTTTTTACGGCGGCGGCGGCCGCCTGCTCCAGCAGGCCGTTGTGAAAGTGGGCGGCTTCACCGATGCCGGCAACGATGAGCTGGTTTCCATCCATTGGAAAAACGGCGGTCTGCCCGGCCTGCCCTTTGAAGGCGGAGTTTTTGACCAGCGCATCGATCTGTTTTTTCAGGGCGGCATTACCCGCCGGGAGGAGGTTTTCCGAACCCTGGAAAAAGGCGATGAGGGCGCTTTTCTTGTGATCCGTGAGGGCGGCCGGTGAAGATGAGATTTTCATTATTTAATTCCTTCCGGGACTTTGGCTTTCGGGTTGGCGGGCCGGTTGTTGACGGCAAAGCCGGCGAGGGCGATGGCTTCCTCGAAATTCATTTTACGAACGGAGCTGCTTTTGTATTCGACGGTGCAGGTTTGTGCGGCGAGATCGAAGTTGCTGTTGACATAACCCGGCACCTGTTTGAGGCGGTTGCGGATGTAGGAGGCCGCGGCTTCGGTTTTCATGTCGGGGATGTGATAGTCGTCCGAGACAATCTCTTTGCGGAAGCACCAGAACATGAAGGTGGGATCGGCGTTCTTTTCGGCGGTTCTGGTTTCCTGGTCGCCACAGCCGCTGAGCATCAGCAAGGCGGTGATGGAAAAAAATACGGTACGCAGTTTCATGTTAACCCTTTCAGCAAATCAATAGGGGGCGGACTATAGTTCATGCATGATCTGATATCGATAAATTTCCGTCCACTTCGGCGGGGTCTTGAAGCCTTCCTGCATGAGGTAGCGGAAGTTGTTCACGGCATCGACCAGCTCGGGAAAAATCTCCTCGAAGATATAGCAGAATTCATAGTAGGTGGCTTCGGCTTCATCAAAGCGGCCCTGCAGCTGATAGGCCAGGCCGAGGCCGATCATGGGGCCGGGGCTGTCGGGATATTTTAAGCGGACTTTTTCGTAGAGTATGGCGGCGTCCTCATAGCTGCCGCGCAGAATGGAGATGTTGGCGGCGAGGTGGAGGGCAACGTCGTTGTCGTCCGGATAGTGCTTGATGATTGCCATGGCGTTGCCGAGCGTGCCCTCGATATCGCGTTCGGCGTAGGCGCTGTTCATCTGGGCTTCGAGCATTTCGAGCGGGGGCGGGGCTTTGAGCACGCCATAGATCAGGTGGACACTGAAGACGGCGAAAATGGTGGCGGCGATGACCCCGAGGTCGAAGCGGTCGCCTTTGACTTTCCGCATGACTTTAAAGAAGTAACCGGTGATGGGTCCCTTGGAATGGTAGCGGTACTGGCGCAGGGCCTGGATGTTCATGATGAAGGCGCCGAGCTGCGGCGTGATCGGCAGCCGTTTTTCGCTTTCCACGGCCAGGGTGTGCCATTCCACAAAGCCGCGAAGGGTGATCCGCGAAAAATCATTGAGCAGCTGCCCGTGCGGGTCCGAGATTTTCAGGGCCTGGAAGACGAGCATCTGCAGCAGCAGGGGGAAGGAGTTGTCGTCCATTGCGGACTTGCGCCAGGTGAGTACGCTCAGTCCGCCGGGCAGTTTTCCGGATTCGTGGATGGTCTCGAGGATATGGACTTTCTGGGTGTGGGGGAGCCCTTTCCACAGGAGGGGGACAAACTGGCTGAAGCCCCGCAGGGTTCCCTGCTGATCCTTGAGAAAAGCATGGGTGAACGCCATTTCCTGAGGATTCCAGAACTGGTCCATCAAATTGTGTTCGAGGGAATTTCTCTCCTGTTCAAACCAGTCCGGGCCCTCGGAATGGTCGGGAGCGGCCCGGCGGAGCCGGTTCAGGGCATCGACTTCTGAAATCAGCATGGCGGCGAGGTCCGCGGTGACCAGATCGGTTTGATAGAGTTCGGGCTGGAGGGATTCCGCCGGGTTTTTCCAGCAGAAGATGCCCTGGCGTTTCGGGTCGAAGTGATGCAGCAGCCACTGGAGATGCCGGCGGAGCAGCGGCAGGGCCGTAGAGAGAAAGTCGTTGGACTTTCCGGTTTCATAGACGGCCTCGGCCGTCTGTGAAAGAAGCGGTTTGGGTGCTTCGAGAAGGGACTGGGTGGTGTGGGGCGTTTTTTCAACAGCAATGGCGCCGGCATTGGTTTGGCATTTCAGGGCACACAGGACCAGCTCTTCGGCCATCTTGATGTCCATCAGCCGCCAGGCCTGCGCGAGGGTAAAGAGTTCGTTCACGTTCATCATCGGATGATCCGAACTCGAAGACTGGCACCAGTGCAGGGGGATTGCGCCCTCCGGCGGGCGCAGGGCTTTCATCATGGATTCCGCACTGATGACCGCGAGGGCATCGTGGTGCGACATTTCCTCCAGCAGATCCTGCGTGCCCGTTCGCAGACTCCGCTCGTTCTGCAGTGCGGAGAGCAGGTCGCGGGCGAGAAAGCTTTCGGCCGTGCGGATGGCTTCGGCTTTGAACGGCGATTTATTCACGAGGCAGAACTGATCGTCTTTGATGGCCAGCAGCACCAGTCCGGAGTCGGTTTCCAACCATTGGAAAATGCCCTCCTGTTCCAGCGCGATATCGGTGGCGATGGCGGGTTCGGGAATACCCGCGAAGCGGCCCCATAGAATGCCCGGTTCAGGGGTCAGGACTTCGGCGCCGATCTGTTTTCCTTTTTTGTCGAAATAAGCGCAAAATCCGTTGAACAGGATGTTTACGCGGCTGTTCTGGGGGACGGGAACCTGGAAGGCCCATCCGGCCTCGTCCTCATTCGGTATCACCTGGCCGACGGTTTCCTGAGTGCGGAAAAAGCGGCCGGCACCGGTGGTGCGGAAACTGGCGCTGCAGTCGCGCGGCTCGAGGGTCCAGTCGGCCAGCCAGGGGTGGGCGGGGTAGGATCTGAAAATGAAATTCATTTGAAAATAGTGTTTGTTGCGGCGTGTTTCTTCAAGCGAAATCAAGGAGCGAAGACCTTAGTAAAAATTTTGAAGGTTAGCGTTGACGTCGGGGCGAAAGTTGCTATTAATTATCCGCTTTCTTCACTATAATAGGTGAACTGTATACTTTTACAAATAAGGACGACCATGGCTGTTTCGAAAAAGAAGAGTTCCGCAAAGAAAACCACAACGAAGAAATCGACTGCTAAAAAGGCTCCGGCCAAGAAAACCGCTGCTGAAAAAAGCTCTGAAGAAGCCGCTCCGATCAAGGTCTCCAAAAAGGCCGCCGCTCCGGGTAAAAACCTGACCCCGACAAAAAAAGCCGCCACGAAGAAAGCGCCGGCGAAGAAGAAAGCCGCCGCCAAAAAAGCCCCGGCGAAAAAGACCGCCGCCAAAGCGGCTGAGGAAAAGCCGGCTAAACCGCAGACCCAGGAACAGAAGGTTGCGGCAACGGTTGCGGCCGTGGATGAAGCCACTGCGGGCGGCGTTTCGCTGATGGACCGCGAAGAGCGGAACGATCGGATCAAAGAGCTGATGGCTCTGGCTTCGGAACACGGCTTCCTGACGTTCGAGGATATCAACGAAGCCTTTCCGGAAGA
>JBFJYX010000136.1:0-7764 GCA_041622415.1 Pontiella sp. | reverse complement strand
TTTATTTGCCCGAACCCCGGAAGTTGCCGCTTCCGGGGTTCTCTTTTTATTAACAGAGGTTGCCGCCACTGTTAATAACTTCATCAGAATCAACTAAACTTACGCATACTATATATTATGTCTATATAAGGACTGAAAAACGGTCTATATGTGGTGGTTACACAAATGAGTCCGGAAATCGGGCACTATAACAACTCAGGCCATGTGCGCCGGATTCTGAGCATTCGGTCAGCGCCGGCCTGGAATTCGTACGTCATGGGATGCAGTTCCGCCCGGAAGCCGCCTGCATTAAAACGGTCAAGGGTGCGCGGCCGGATGCCGGCGATGCGGTTATCGAGTTCGTGCACAGGAAAGATGCGGATCGCTCCGGGCGACGCTCAGCATATCCGGTATCGCATCGAGATGAAACCGAAGGTCAAGCTGTCCGGTATAGAAACAGTGGAAATGCGAGCAGAGCGCAAGTTCGTACGAATCATCCTCAAAGGGCAAATTCGGCATTTCCCCTGAAATATACCTCCCCTGCTCCAGGCCTTTTCAAAATCAGCCCAGAACCGGGACATGGTTTTCAGGCATGTTTTCAACACATCCATCGGGGTTTTTAAAAAGGGTCCACACAAAGTCTTCCCTGTTTGCGGCCACCTTTTGCATCACTTCCGGCGCCGTCTGCTCAACCCGCCTGAAAATTTAAGCGGCGGAGAATCGGCAGACCTGATCGAATGAGACCACCCGGGCCGCCTTGTTCGGTCAGCTCGACATTAAATGTGGCCGGTCCGTCGGCGCATCCCGGAATTGTATATTTCTGCTCTTTTGCTGATTACACGAACCTGCGGAGTATTCGCCGATGTCGCGACCTCAGGGCACAACGTGTTCCTGTTCAAAAGCCATTTGGGAATTCAAATGCGGTTTGTCTGGTAATGCAACACGGCTTTCGGTTTATTGATTTTGATGGAGAGCGGATAAGACCGGAAAGGCCGCTCCAATTTATGAACGAATTACATTACGAATATTTTCTTTTAAGTCTCGCGACCCTGGCCCTGGCCTGTGTACTCGCCTCTATCTTCACCTCTCTGCGGGCGACCGGCGATGCCGGACTGCCGCGTCTGATTGAGCGCGAAAGCCGCAACATGAGGCAGATTGAATTCTGGCAGAACCGCTGGGACCTGCTCTGCAAATGCTCCCGACTGCTGCTGACGCTTTCCGCCATCGCCACATTCATCCTCTGCTATCTCACGCTCCGCGACTGCGACACCGCGTTTTTTGCGGTCGGCCTGTTTGTCCTGTCGCTGGTCTACATGCTGATTGCGCGGATCATTCCCCATGTTCTGGCCGAGAGTTATGCGGACCGCATTTCGATCGGGACGCTGCCTGTAATGGGCGTGCTTACCCTTGCGCTCTATCCCTTTGTCTGGACGCTGCAGTTTATGGAGGACCATATGCTGCGCCACGCGCTGTCAACGTCCGACGAAGAAGACCGTCCGTCCACCGAGGATGAAATTAAAAGTCTCATTGATGAAACCGATGAGGAAGAGCTCGAAGAGGAAGAGCGCGAAATCATCCGCAGCGTCTTTGAGTTCGGCGACACCGTCGCGCGCGAGATTATGACGCCGCGGGTGGAAATTCACGGGCTCAAGGATACGCTCAATGTGAACGAATGTATCGAGCAGGTGCGCGAATCCCGCTTTTCCCGCTTTCCGGTCTATCACGAGAATATTGACGATGTCATCGGCATGGTACATGTGAAAGGCCTGCTCAAGCTCCTGTCCGGCGGCGAAGGCGATACCCCGATCAATCAGCTCGCCAAGAAAATGGAATATATTCCGGAATCCATGCCCATCAACGATGTGCTCCAGCTGATGAAGAAAACCCGCTCGCAGATGGTGCTGGTGGTCGACGAATACGGCGGCACCGAAGGCCTCGTGACCATGGAGGATGTCATCGAAGAACTGGTCGGCGAGATCGAAGACGAATACGACCTGAAAGAGCGCGAGCTGCACCGGCGGCCCGACGGCTCCGTTATGGTCCGCGCCCGCATGCCGATTTATGAGCTCAACGAAGAACTCTCCGCCCGGCTGCCGGAGAGCGATGAATACGATTCGCTCGGCGGCTACATCTTCTCGCAGCTGGGCCGTATTCCGCGCACCGGGGAACGGCTCGAGGCACCGGGCTATGCGCTGCGCATCCACTCGGCCAACCATCGCCAGATCCAGGTTGTCCACATGGTGCCCGCAGACGACGTCTAAGTGGGAAATCAACCATCAGGGGAACACATGAAAAGGGTCCGGTTTCTAATTCTGTCGTTAATCGGCATTTTATCGCTCGGCGCATTCGGAGCGGAAGATCTCAAAACATACTACGAAAACCGGAAAGCGGAGCTGATCCCGACCTTCGAGGCCCCGCGCCTCGGCTCGCAGGTCACCGTTAAAATTGCCTCCGGCCACAGCCGCACCGGTATTCTGATGAAACTGAGCGCCGGGTCCATTTCGCTCATGTCCGATACCGGCACCACGGTGAACTACGACCGCGCAATGCTGCACGAATCGTCGAGAACCGTTTTCTTTGCCGAAGACTATGCCCACGTCAAAGCGCTGGAATTAACCCGGGAATACAAGCAGTCGCTGTACGAAGACCAAATGGCCGAGGATCTGGCCAACGTGCACGACGGCGAAATTTCTGTTTCGGCAAAACCCGAAAAATCTTCGGACAAAAAGGTCGAGACCAAGGAAAATGAAAACAAGCGCACCGGCGAGATCAACACCACCCGGACCTTTACGCGCACCGACACCGAGGTGCAGAAACTCAAAGTCAGCGTCATCAACAAGGCGCGCCATCCGGACACCTTCACCCTAAAATATTATTTCTTCAGCGAGCGCATTGCAAAAAATGTGAAGAAGCAGAAAAAGAAAAAGGATGAAGCGGAAATACAGCCGGGAACGCTGAGCATCAAATCCCAGGCGCAGAAAAATGTAACGGTGGAAGCGCGCGGCCGGGAGCGGGTGGAGCTGGCATCCGACCCGTTCGCCATCGTCAAAATAGAGCTCGAAAACCAGTCCGGCAACATCACCAAAGAACCGACCGTCAGCGGCGACGAAAATGCCGGCTGGCTCGTGATTCTCCTGCACGGCGGGACAGTGCTGGACGCCAAAGCCAGTCACAAGGCCTACCTCTCCGACGAGTGGATTGCGAAATACCGTTAATCGGTGCTCGACCCCGCTTCCAGTCTCTGGAAAATACGCCCCTGTTTCCAACCCCTGGAAACCGGGCTTATTTATGGATCAGACACAACGAGTTAAACGGGCGGTTAAAAACCGGTTACTTCCCTGGTTTGCGCAGAACAAGCGGAGCATGCCGTGGCGCAGCAACCGCACGCCCTACCGCGTCTGGATTTCCGAGCTGATGCTGCAGCAGACCCGCGTGGACCAGGCGACGCCCTATTTCCACCGCTTCATGAAGCGCTTTCCGTCGCTCCGGTCGCTGGCCGCCGCCTCGCAGGAAGACGTGCTGAAAATGTGGGAGGGCCTCGGCTACTACTCCCGCGCACGCAACCTGCACAAAGCCGCGCAGCTGATCGCCACCGAATACAAAGGCCGCTTTCCCTCAACCGCCGAAGAGATCATCAAACTGCCCGGGGTTGGAGCCTACACCGCCGCGGCGATCGGTTCGCTCGCCTTCAACCTCGACCTGGCCGTGCTCGACGGCAACGTCATCCGCGTTCTGACCCGCCTTTTTGCCGACGGCCGCGATGCCCGCTCCGTAAAAACAAAAAACGAACTGCAGCAGCTGGCCGACCGTCTGCTGGTGAAAGGCCGCGCCGGCGATTTTAATGAAGCAATGATGGAACTCGGCGCCACGGTCTGCCTGCCGAAAAATCCGGATTGCGCCGCATGTCCCCTCGCCCGCTGCTGCCTGGCCGGCCAGGCGGGCAACCCGCTGGACTACCCGAAAAAAGCGCCGAAGAAAAAAGTCCCGCACCTGATCGTCGGCGCCGCCGTCGTGACCAACCCCCAAGGGGAAATCCTGATTGCCCAGCGCCGCGACGAGGATATGCTCGGCGGACTCTGGGAATTTCCCGGCGGTAAACAGGAACCCGGCGAATCGATCCGCGAATGCATCGCCCGCGAGCTGCTCGAAGAACTCGGCATTCACGTAGACGTCGGCGAATTCCTCATCACCGTCAAACACGCGTACAGCCATTTCACCATGGACCTGCACACCTACTTTGCCACCATCCGCTCCGGCCGCCCGAAAACCCTCGAGTGCCGCGACTTCCAATGGCTGGAAGTTTCCGCCCTGCGGAAACTGCCCTACTCCAAAGCGGACCTGAAAATCATTGAAGCCCTGGAGCGCCCATGAAACATCTCACGGCCATACTGCTGCTCTGCTGCAGCGCGGCGGCGGAACCGTTCGACTTTATGCTGCTCACCACCCGGCAGGATGCCGCCATGGACTGGTGGTATGCCGTCCCCCAGCCCTTTGCCCTGCAGGCCACTCCGGTCAGCAGCGTGAACAAAGGCGAATATTTCCGGATCATCCCGATCTTTAAAAACTATCAGACCGACCTCGGCCGCTCGGCCGCCATCACCTTCGATCTCAAAGTCACCCGCCCCGACGGCACCGTGGAGCCCGCCCTCGCCGAACTCGAAGGGCATATCGGCCTGGCCGCCCCGCCCGACCTGCTGCCCGCGCAGGCCGTCATCAATATGTGTTTTGAGCCGGACGATCCCTATGGCGATTATACGATCGAAGTCCGGGCCGTCGACCGCGTCGCCCAAAGCACCAATACGCAGCACAAAATCATTCAGCTGAAAAAATTTGAAATCCAGCCGCTGGACAAAGAGGAACGGGACCGCCTGTTTCTGACCTATCCCGTTGCCCCGAATCCCGCGCGGGCGCTCTCGGCCTTCCTGCAGACGGACGAGCAGTTTCTCGACGAAGCGTTTGAGCCGGTCTGGTCCGCCGCCTGGTTTTTCAAAACCGTTATTGAGCGGAATGAATACCTGTTCCCGCTGATGATCGAACAGTTTGCAGAGAGCAAACCCAAGCAGCAGCGCGATATCATTCTGATGGCGGTCCTGCTCGGCCGGGCCGAACAGCTGCCCCGCCTGAATACCGAGATGAAGCACTTCCGCCGCCTGATCGAAGGCGGCCGCGTTCCCGATCCGTATGCAGAAATCACCAACGCCCGCCAGCTCGACATGCTCTGGGCCGAATTTTTTGCAACCGGAACCGTCAGGCCGATCAAACAGATTGTCCGCTCGCTCGCCTTGGTGCAGCACCTCGGCACCCTCGATAAAATCACCGCCGGCGAACTCGATCCGGACGATCCGGAAGTGGCGCGGAAAGGATTTCGCGAGGCGGTCTTTCAATCGGCGCTCTGGTCGCTGAAGAGCAACGCCGCGCAGGTTCCGCTGGTCCGGCACTACTGCCTCGGCATTCTCGCCACGGAAGAGCTTGAAAAACCGGTGGAGTCATGTCTGGCTATGCTGCTGCAGTCACTGGAAGCGGAATCCCCTGCTAAAAAAGAAAAGGACACATCCCATGAAAGAGATCATCACCACCGGCAAAGCCCCGGCCCCGATCGGCCCCTACAACCAGGCGGTTAAATGCGGCAACCTGCTCTACACCTCCGGCCAGATTCCCGTTAACCCGGAAACCGGCGCCAAGGTCGAAGGCGGAATTGCAGCCCAGACCGTCCAGGTTTTGGAAAACCTTAAGGCCGTGCTCGACGCCGCCGGCGCAACCCTCGATCAGGTCATCAAGACCACCGTTTTTCTTCAGGACATGGGCGACTTTGCCGAATTCAACGGCATCTATGCCGACTACTTCGGCGAGGACAACGCCCCGGCCCGCTCCACCGTCCAGGTGGCGGCCCTGCCGCTGGGCGCACTCGTGGAAATCGAGCTGGTGGCCGAACTCCGATGACGCCGAAAAAAGTCAAACAGATGCTGTTCGGGCTGGTGCTGGTCGTTGTACTCGGCGTCGGCGGTATTCTGCGTTCCGGCGCCATCGAAAACCCGACCACCGGCGGCTCCACCATGGGCACCGGCTACAGCGTCAAAATTTCAGGCCGCATCAATAAAAAGATGCTCAAGGCCCTCAATCTGCGGATCAAACAGGAACTCGCCGAAGTCAACCGCCAGATGTCCACCTGGGATCCCGAAAGCGAAATTTCGCGCTTCAACCACTCCGGGTCGGTGGACGGGTTCCAATGTTCGGAAGCCTTTGCAAAAGTAGTGCGCCGCGCGCTGGAGCTCAGCGGGCAATCCGGCGGCGCATTTGACCCGACCCTGCAGCCGCTGCTCAACCTATGGGGCTTCGGCAGCGAGGCCGATGAATCGAAGGTGCCGACCGATGCCGAAGTGGCGGCCGCCAAAACCCGCACGGGCTGGGAAAAACTGCGGGTCGATGCCGATTCCAGGCTCTGGAAAACCGACCCGGAACTCTCCCTGGCGCTCGGCGCCATTGCCAAGGGCTACGGTGTTGATGCCGTCGGCGCCATCCTCAAAGAGTTCGGGCTCGAAGACTGGTTTGTGGAAATCGGCGGTGAAGTGCTGGCCCACGGTGTAAATCCCGACGGCGTGCCCTGGCGCATCGGCATCCAGCTCCCGACCACCAACCCCATGGACATGAGCCTGCAGGGTATTGTGCACGTCGATCACGGGGCCATCGCCACGTCGGGCGACTACCGGAACTATATGGAAGAGGATGGTATCGTCTATTCGCACATCCTCGATCCGCGGACCGGACGGGCTGTCCGGTCCGACACCGCAAGCGTTACGGTCAGCGCCCCGGACTGCATGGATGCCGACGGCCTGGCCACCGCCCTTTTTGTGATGGGGGCCGACGACGGAATCGCGTGGATCGAGACCCTCGACGGCGTGGAAACCATGTTCCTCGTCCGCGACCCGAACGGCAAAATATCCGAGCGATTTAGTTCGGGTTTCAAGGCCGCCACGGGATATACTCCCGCGCAATAATTTCAGTACAGGAGGAACGATGCGTAAGATCTGTTTGTTAATGGCTGCCGGGGTGATCGCCCTCAGCGGATGCGGTAAAAATTCCGGTTCAATCGAAGAGCGCGAAGAGCGCGATCCCAATATCCTTTCCGGGCAGGAATACATGGATCAGGGCAACTATGAAGCCGCGATTCAGGAATTCAAACTCGCGATGGAACAGGAACCCCGCATGGGCCGCCCGCATCTCGACCTGGCCACCATTTACCACAACCACGTCTACAACCCGATCCACGCCATCTACCACTACGACCGCTATCTCGAGCTGCGCCCGGATACCGAAAAGAAAGAGTTCATCCTCGAGCAGCGCCAGAAGATTTTCAACCAGTTCGCCCAGACCCTGGTCGACAACCTGCCCGAAGTGCAGAACATGCTCAAGGAACGCAATCTGCTGATCCAGCGCAACAACGAGCTCAAACGCCAGCTCGCCGCCGCGATTCAAAAACCGACCGCGCCGGCATCGTCCACCCCGACCGCGTCCACTCCGACGACCGGAACCTCAGTGACCCGGACCGTGCCGAAATCGACCGCCACCCCGACCACCCGCACGTCAGGCACCGCCGCGCCGCAGCATAAGATCTATCACGTGGTGGCCGGCGATACGCTCAGCAAAATCGCCACCAAGTTTTACGGCGATTCGGGCAAATACGACATCATCTATGAAGCCAACAAAAACATGATGCGCCACGCCGGCGACCTGAAGGTCGGACAGACCCTGGTCATTCCGGCCCTCGAAAACTGATTTTCCAATCAT
>JBFJYX010000135.1:0-7817 GCA_041622415.1 Pontiella sp. | reverse complement strand
TCTTTTTGGTGGGGAGCTGGTCCCAGTGCAGATCCATATCAGTCAGCGGAGCATTATACAATTCACAGCCCGATTTGAGCTCGTACAGATCCTCCAGATTTTTTTCTGCACTTTTTCTGCTTTTTGCTTCAGAAATCAAACCGTCCAGTTTGACCTTGGCCAGGATTCTTGATTGCTCAAACGGCAAATCCCCGGTTTTTCGCAGGTTCGGCGGCACTCTGCCTTTGACCTCCACATTGAGGTTTACATATTTCTTTATACCGTTTACCTCAAAGCGGCCATACCACCATTTTGACTTCAGGGTTCCGTCTTTTTTCTTCTGGATTTCCAGTCCCATTCTTCTTCTCCGTATCGGGCTACAGTTTGAACCGCTCTTATACAAAGCGGACGAATCAAACCGCCGAACCCGTAGTTTCCCCCGTAGTCCGGCGGGTGAGGAGAAAAAGAAACAGGGACTTGCTTTCGCAAATCCCTGAATACGTTGACTTTAAAATGGAGCGGGCGAACAGATTCGAACTGTCGTAACCAGCTTGGAAGGCTGGGGTTCTACCATTGAACTACGCCCGCAGTGTTTTGTAGAAACGAGCGCATAAAGTACCTATCCGGCGGGGTGCCGTCAAGGGCGTTAAATGAACTTTTTTCGGATATTCGGCGGGCATCGGCGTTACCTGTTCATAACGCGTCGGATAGCGGTCCTCAGCGTTTTTTCAGGTTCCAGAGCCAGAACTGAATCCGTTTCACGATGGAGGGTTTGTTTTCGGCCTTTTTCAGCTGCGCGCGAGGTTTGCGCAGTTTGGGTTCCGGCCGCGGTTCCCGCATGTAGTCTCGATCGCCAATTCCCATTTGGACTTGCCCTTCGTTTATCAATCCGCAATCAGTATGCCCCCTATGAGCAAAAAAAAGAAGACTGTATTGCGGGTGATGAGCGACAACTGGCTGGACCCGATTGATTTTAAGAAGGAGTTTCCAAACCCTGGAAATCCGCTGGAAGTGGACATCGGATCGGGTAAGGGACGCTTCCTGGCCGCTCGGTCGGGCCGGTTTCCGGATATCAATTTCCTGGGCATTGAGCGCCAGCTGGGCCGCATCAACAGCAGCGGGCGGCGCTGTGAGCGGGCGGGGCGGGAAAACTGCCGCGTCTTCCGCATGGAAGGGTACTATGCGATCAATTACCTGATGCCGGAAAACTATGTCTCGAACTACTATTTTTTCTTTCCGGATCCCTGGCCGAAGGATCGGCATCATGATAACCGGCTGTTTAACCCGGAGTTTATGGATGCGCTCTTTAAAACGCTGGTGAGCGGCGGCGGCCTGCATATCTCGTCGGATCACCTGCCGTACTTCGACGAAATTCACGAGCTGCTTAAAGCCGATGACCGCTTCGAGGAGATTGAAGCTTTTGTTCCCGACGCCGAAGAGACCACTGATTTTGAGCTGATCTTTTCCTATAAAAAAATCGGGCGGTGTTCGTTTAGGAAGAAAAAGGGTACCGGGTAGAATGGTTTAAAGGTTTCAGAGTGGCGTATTTTTCCCGGCAACTGTTAAACTTTGATACCATTTAACTCATAGTGTTTATGGCGAAGAAAAAACCAGAAGTGACCATGCACAGCTACGGGCTGTACGACGGCTGGGTGCGGGACAGCAAGGAGCTGCCGAATCTGGTTAAGATCACAACCGAAATTGAAACGGCGCTGGATATTGAGTTCGGTTATATCCTGCGCATCCAGAATGCGCGCAACAGCAGGATCACGTTCCGCATCGACCATCCTCCGTTTAACGATTCGTCGGGTGAAACCGCGCCTCCGTTTGAAGGCGAGCTCTATGTGAAAACCAACGACTTCCGTTTCTTCCTCGGCGATACGATCTGGGCGCCGGTGGAGGATAAGAAGGGGGCCTGGCGGCTGATTACCCGGCTCGACGGCGTCGTGGTGGCGGATAAGACGCTCACGATGATCTGACGCACCGCGGTCCTTTAACAATTCGAACTATCGCTTGTTCATTTTCGTTTGCGCTCTATACTGGGTTAAAGCGATAGCGTAACGATAAATGGAGGACGTCATGAGTATTGTTTCTAATCTTCTGGATTCCAAAGGGCACGATGTGCTGACGGTGAAACCGGACCAGCCGCTTCACGATGTGGTCGACCTGATGTCGAACCGCTCGGCCGGCACCGCCCTGGTGATGGATGAGGGGGAGGTTAAAGGCATCCTTTCCGAGCGGGATGTGTTTCGTAAAGTGGTTTTGCCGCGGGTGAACGTGGACGATGTAACGGTCGGCGACGTCATGTCTAAAACCCTGACGACGGTGACGCCGGACACCACACTGGAGGAATGCATGCAGATTATGACCGACGAGCGGATTCGTCATCTGCCGGTGCTGCGGGACAAACAGCTGCGCGGCATTATTTCCATCGGTGATGTGGTGAAATACCTGCTGCTGGAAAAGGATTTCAAAATCCGGAACCTGGAAACCTACATTTCCGGTTCAAAGGACGACGAAGCGTCTAAATGATCAGATTCTCCAGTTGCGGCCGGCTCACTTTTTCCAGCGAGTCGGTCACGGCATCGGCTTCCATCAGATAATCCCGGTCATAGCTGTTCGTGACGGCCAGCACCTTCAGACCGGCGCCTTTGGCCGACATGATGCCCGCCGGCGTATCCTCGATCGCCACCACGGTCGACGGATCTTCCACCCCGAGTTTTTCGCAGGTCAGCCGATAGGGGGCCGGGTCCGGCTTGCTCTTCGGCGTGTCCTCGGCCGTGACGATCTGGCTGAAGCAACGCTCGATGCCCAGTTTCCGAATGATCGGATCAATGTCTTCGCGCAGGGCGCCGCTGCAGAGCGCCACCGGCAGACGGACGGGGATGCTTTTGATCAGCTCAACGGCTCCGGGCAGCGGCGTCACCTCGTCCTCGCGGATATACTTCTGAAAGATATCGGCTTTTTCCGCAATGAGGCGCTTCATTTCTTTCTCGGTAAACTTGCGTTTATTGCGGCCGAACGCTTCGCGGAAGGCGTCGCGGTCGTCGAACCCGATATAGATTTCGCAGTAATCTTCCCAGGAGATTTCGATATCGATGGGGTTCAGCACTTCGTTAAAGGCCCGGAAATGCATGGGCTCGCTGTCGACAATGATGCCGTCAAAATCAAAAATTACTGCAGAAAGCATGGTTCATCCTCATTGATTGAATTCACAGACCCCTAATAAACGATAAAGGGCGCCGATTTTCCACTTTTGATTCGTGTTTATTCGCCGGCGGCCCCGTCAGCCCAGATTCGCCCACGCCTCCTCAAGGCGCTGTGCAGACACCTTGAGCGGCGTTTTAATCTCCGGGGCAAAGCGGTTGACGCGGAACTCTTCGAGCAGCATGGCAAATTCGATCAGGTCGATCGCTCCGGCAATATTTTCGCAGGCCAGCAGTTTTTCATTCAGCCGGTTCTGGAAGGGTTCCACTTCGAGCAGCTTACGGGCATCGGCGTCGCTGTTGTTTTTAGCCCGCTGGATCCGCATCTGCATGGCTTTCAGATAGCGCGGGTAACGGCTGAACATATCCAGGGTCTGGATAAATCCGGGGCGGAACAGGAATTCCAGCTGCATCTCGAGATCGTGGAGAATATCAAAATCAGCCCGGAGCTCCGCAATGGCTTTCAGGACCGCTTCGCGCTGGTCGAGCAGGTTTTCCAGAATACGGGCATTCTCCTCGAACTTTTCGAACACTTCGCTGCGTGCAGCAACCGCCCGCTTTTCAAAGGTATCCGGATCGCGAATGTCATATCGCAGGTCATCGGTCAGCGCGTCCACAATCGACGCATTCATCAGGTCGGTCAGGAAATCGCTGTCGATCGCGGAGAGGGTCAGCTGCAGGTTGGTGGTGAGCGGCGGCCGCTTTTCGATATACTTCACCTGATCCTTGTGCTTGATCCGGAACAGCTGCGCGAGACCCGCCAGATGCGCATGCCGCGCCAGGGCCGGATTCATGAAAACCGCGCGCCCGACCCCGCCGGCCTCCGCCGTCAGGGCGGGGTAGCCCCGGGTTTGGCCGCTGTCGTCCGTAACAATAAACTCCGGCAGCTCGGCCCCGGGCCAGTTTTTACCCGGCGGCAGCGTCCATTTGGCAAAGGCCGTTTCCGCGCCGCTCAAATAGACATTGCTGCGGTGTTCTTCCGAAATCGAGGTATGGACCTTAACAATCTCGTCCCCCTGCGTTTCGATAACCTTCATCCGCAGGAACCCCGGCAGGGACTGCTCATCAAAATCCGAAGCATCCACCGGCAGTTTATATTCCTGCTGCAGCCATTGGGACAATGCACGGAGCAGGGGCTGGTTTTTCACACCTGCGCAGGTGTGAAAAAAGGAGTGGGCGGTCCGGTCGATGGGGGAAATCGTGGTGCGCAGGTTTTTCGGGAGGTTGCGCAGCAGCCGGTTCACCTTTTCCTCGAGCCAGCCGGGGACGAGCCAGTCGGGGCCCCAGTCGGGCAGGAAGGCCAGTTTGTCGGTCGGGCAGACCAGCGCAATGCCATCGAGCTCGTCGCCGGGTTCGAAAGTATAGATCAGGTGAAAATCCTCATGGTGAAAGGTGAGGTATTCGGGGAAATCCTCCATTCGGATCGGCGTGGTCTGCGGGAACATGGCCTCTTCCGCTTTCATCGCAATGCGGGCTTTGGTTTTGCGGATCCATTGTTCCAGGGTCTGGACGGAATAGACGTCCGCGGGCAGCAGCCGGTCAAAATGATGAAAGATGGCGTCGGCGTCGAGCAGGGCGCCGGGGCGCCGGATTTTTTCTTCCAATGCCTGGATATCATCCAGCATGCGCTGATGGAGTTTCAGCCAGCCGCCCCGGGTTTTCAGGTTTCCCGGCACCAGGCCTTCGCGGATAAAAATTTCGCGCGCTTTTTCCGGATGGATGGGTCCGAAGTGGACCGGCTTGCCTTGGGTCAGCGTCAGCCCGCCGGAGAGGATCGACTCCTTGGCATAGACAAATCCTTTGTCGGGATTCCACTCGGGCTGCTTATAGATTTCCTTACAAAGGTGCGGCGCAATATCGGCGACCCACTGGGGTTCAATTTCGGCCACGATGCGGGCGTAGAGCTTGGTGGTTTCCACCAGCGAAAACGTCATGACCCAGTCCGGCGGTTTTTTAAACAGGCCCGAGCCCGGGAAAATGAAGAATTTGCGGTTGCGCGCGGCGGTAAACTCGCGGTCTTCGCCCTTCAGGCCGATATTGGCCGGCAGCCCGGCCAGCAGGCTGCGGTGAATCAGGTCGTATTCGGAACCACTAAGGCTCAAAGTACTCGAAGAACGGCCTTTGGGACTCTTCGTGCCTTTGTGGTTTAACTCTTTCACCGACGCGCGCAGGTCCTGCCAAAGGTTGCGCCACTCCATGACGCGGCGGTAATTCACAAAGTTGCTTTTGCAGAATTTACGCAGTCTGCCGTGCGATTCGCGGCGCGCGTCTTCGACATCGTTCCAGAGATTGAGGATGGTGATGAAGTCGGACTTCGGGTCCTTCCATTTGGCGTGGGCCAGGTCGGCCGCATCCGCTTTTTCGGTCGGGCGTTCCCGCACATCCTGAATGGAGAGGAAGGCGGCAAGGACCAGTACTTCCGGCAGCACCCCTTCCTCTTTCGCCTGCAGAATCATACGGGCCAGATGCGGGTCGAGCGGGAACCGGGCAATCTGTTTTCCAAGGTCTGTAAGTTTCCGCGCCTCGTCGATCGCCCCGATATCGTACAGCGTTTTATAGCCCTCATTCACCAGTGCGGTCTGCGGCGGATCGATCAGCGGAAACTGGTCAATCGACGGCAGGTTGAGCATATCCATCTGCAGGATGACCCCGGCGAGCGAGGTGCGGCGAATTTCGGGGTCGGTGTAGGCCGCTGAATTTTCCAGCACCTCTTGATCGTAAAGATAGACGCAGATACCGTCGGTCACACGGCCGCAGCGGCCGCGGCGCTGGCGTGCACTGGCCTGCGAAACCTGTTCGATCTGCAGGCCCTGCACCTGCGTGCGCGGATTGTAGCGGCTCAGCCGCACCAGCCCCGAATCGATGACATAATGAATGCCCGGAATGGTGATCGAGGTTTCGGCCACATTCGTCGCCAGAATAATACGGCGACGCCCTCCGACTTTAAAGACGCGCTGCTGTTCGCCCATGCTGAGCCGCCCGAAGAGCGGAAGCACTTCCGTGTTTTTAAAATGCCGGCCTTCGAGCTTTTTGGTCGCGTCGCGGATCTCGCGCTCACCCGGCAGGAAGATCAGGACGTCGCCCTGGTCATCCACATCACTGATCCAGCGCATGGCGCGCAGGATATGATTGGAAAGCTCTTCGTCTTTGCCCGGCGGCAGGAAAAAATCCTCCACCGGATAGGTGCGGCCTTCCACCTCGATGACCGGGGCGTGGTCGAAAAACGAGGAAAAGCTTTCGGCATCCAGTGTGGCCGAACTGATGACGATTTTAAGGTCCGGCCGGAGCTTCAGCAGGTTTTTGAGATAGCCGAGAATAAAATCAATATTCAGGCTGCGCTCATGGGCTTCGTCGATGATGAGGCAGTCGTATTGCAGCAGGTGGCGGTCGTGCTGGGTTTCGGCCAGCAGGATACCGTCGGTCATGAATTTAATAATGGTTTCGTCGCACGTCTGATCATCAAACCGGACCTGGCAGCCGACGCCTTTGCCGTAGTCGGCATCCATCTCCTCGGCGACGCGGCGCGCCATGCCGGTGGCGGCGAGGCGGCGGGGCTGGGTGACGCCGATGCGCCCGGTTTTGCCGCAGCCGGCTTCGTAGACGATTTTCGGCAGCTGGGTGGTTTTACCCGAACCCGTCGTGCCGCAGACAATGACGACCTGGTTTTCTTCGATCAGCTTTCGGATCTCCTCCTTTTTTCCGGAGACCGGAAGAATGTCGGGATAGTCCAGCTTCAGTTCAACCCGTGCGCGTTTCTGCGTCCGTTCCAGGGCCTGGACATGCACGGCCTTCAATTTGCCGATCAGGTTATCCGCCGGCTTATTGTCATGAATCCGCTGGCGGATGCGCCGCATCAGCGCATTCAGGTTTGAACGGTCGCGCAGCAGGACGTCGTCGAGCGACTGCTTGACTTCAGCCAGTAATTCCTTTGTTTCGGGCATATTCATAGAAGCCGGAAATAAGGGCACAGCAGGCAGGGGAGTTCAAGGAAGAAGCACCGTTTCCAAGCCGGTGCAGTTTGCCATTGAACGTTGGCGCGGGTTTGCCTAGGTTCTGCGGCTGACGGATTTCCAACAAAACGATGCGTAAGTTTATCAAAACATTTTATCTGTGGCTGGGCCTGTTCACCTTCTGCAATGTGATCTCGCTCATTGCGTTACAGGCGCGCGGGCTGTGGCCGGAAGACGGGGCGGCCCAGGTGCCGCTGGCGTGGGCGCTGCAGCTGCCGCTGGTGGTCCTGCTGGCGCTGGCGCACCACGGCATCAACCACCTGTTCACCTTTCTGCCCGATCGCTGGAAAAAGCCGGTGCGCTTTGCGCTGTGCGCGCTCGCCACGTTCTATTTTATGGGCATGTACACGGCGTCGCAGCTGATGTACCAGCAGGTGGAGTCGTTCATTTCGTGGGATGCCTACCGCGCGGCGCTGTCGAACACGCCGCAGATCCTGCCGGAAATTATCAGCGGGATGGGGGGCGAGCTGCTCGGCGTGGCGGCGTTGTCGCTGATCGTCAGCCTGCTGTACACGCGGCAGTACCACAATAATGCGTTCAGCCATTGCCCGCGGCGCTTTGCGTTGCTCAGCGTGCTCTGCATAACCTCCGGGGCCGGCGGGTTTGTGGCGGTTTATACGAT
>JBFJYX010000134.1:0-7854 GCA_041622415.1 Pontiella sp. | reverse complement strand
TTGAGCGCCGCATTAACTGTTCCGCCCGACTGGTTGACCGTGCCGGCGGCCGTAAGGGTTGTCGCATTGAGAATCGCGGTTCCGCTCAGGTTGTAGGTGCCGTCTGCTCCGACGAAGGTCGCCGCAGTCACGGTTCCCGCAGAATGTTCAAAGGTTGACGTCCCGGTCGCACCCGCAACGGCCGTATCCACATTGAGGGCCGCGGCCGTCAATGTTCCGCCCGCCATGGTGTAGGTCTGCGTACCGGCACCTGCCACATTGACGGTTGTTTCATTCACAGCCCCGCCGGTCTGGCTGAATAAGGCGGCTCCAACCGCACGGCTGTCGGTGCTCCCGACCGTAAGGGCGGTGCCCGACAGCGTTCCGCCCGTCATGGTATAGGTGCCGCTTCCGCCGACCGCTCCATAGACTTTAACCTCGGCCGCAGCAACCGTTCCGTCGGACTGATTGACATATCCATGCGAGTTCGTTTGGGAAAAAATGCCAACGAGGAGGTTATTCACCGTCAAGGTGTAGCCGGCGGAACTTTCATCAAGAACCAGAGTAGAACTGGTATTCTTTGCATTCGGCATCACGATCTGGTGGGCAAACGCATTGGTATCCACCGTCAACACCCGATTGGCATTCAGAAGGATCTGGTCGCTGATCGTCGGCAGGTCGGTTGCGTCAAATTCACCGGCGGTGAGGTTGTTCCACTGGTTTGTATTCGACCAACTGGTGTCCCCCGAATCGCGCGTAAAATTATCTCCGAAGACGGATCCTGCTGCCAAAAGGCAGATTCCAACCGCACTAAAATACTTCTTCTGCATGCCAACTCCTTCTTTTCAGACCCGAAGAGATTAGTCATGGATGAACAGAATTCACCATCCTGTGTTCACGGGATGATCCGAAGAAATGTCCATTTTCAGACCGTCACGCCCTATGCCAGGAGATAGGTTCCGCGCGCCTGAACCCGCAGCTTACTTTTCAGCCTGGCGCGGGCCGGCACCCGGAGCGCATCAGTTGGTGTTGGCCGGCAGGGAAAACGGTTCCGGCGGCGACGGCAGCGTGCGTTTGCAATCATTATCAAAATACCAGCCGACGCGCAGGTCCCGCAGGTGATCGAGATTGCGGAACAGTGATTCGCGGGGCGTCTGGTAGGCAATGACCTCGCCCCGGCTGTCTTTGACAATGATCAGAAATCCGCCGTACCGCTGACCGCGCCGCTCACTGTTGATCGTGTAGTCCAGCAGTTCCACCTGCGGCCCGCTGAATTCGAAGGTATAATCATTTTCCTCGGACAGCACAAAGTCCGCCCGCTGATGATCCAGCAGGATATGCTTGTTTCCGCCGATTTCATCGCCGATGGCAAAAAATTCAGCCGTCAGCGGATGGTTGTAAGCCCCGGTGGAGGTCTTTTCGATGCTGGCGGAAAACGTATAAAAGTTCCCGCGTACCGGCGGGGCCACGCCCTCGATGGTGCCCCCGAACTTGCGGGGTTTGGTCGATTTCGAAAAGTTGATATCGAGCTTCGGCGGCATGGCCAGCGAGATAAACTGACGGTCTTCCTCGGAAAGCCGATCCAGGGGAATCTTGATCTGCCGGCCCCGCTCGTTTTTCAGGATGGCGTTATCGCCCATGGCGGTGACGAATTCAGCTTCCATGCTGCGCCCGCGGACCGTGGACCACAGCCGTATGGCCGACTCCGGCATTTTTTCTTCCGGTTCAATCTCAGGTTCGGGCTCAGCCGAAACCACAGGTTCCGGGCTGTTCAAACTGTAATCGTTGAAGACGGGGCCGTTCGTGAGCGAGCACTCATCCTCCGCCAGGAAGCGGGAAATCTGGGTCAGCGTATCCCAGGTCATTTTCTCGGTCTTAAACGCCGGCAGCAGCGGTCCGCCGGTCCGGGCGGTCGGATAATCCACCCCATCGACTTCAACCAGCAGCATGCCCGTAACCGAACCGCCCTTCCACTCCCCGAAGAGCACCTTCATATCGACCGGTTCACCGGCCTTCAGCTCAATCCAGTCGCCGACCACCATAAGCTGATTCCCGAGAATATGCGTCCGGTCGCCGCCGGCGGTACTCGTCCACCAGCCAAACCAGGGATGATGAAAGTGCCAGGCACTCATCAGCACTTCCTTACCGTCCACATTAACGAAGATGTACGCGTCCCCGACACCCCAGAAGCGGAATTTGATATCCTCCGGATAAACCAGCTGGCCTTCATATTTAACAAAGAGATAATAGTCCTCCATCTCCGGCACGCCGAACAGGCCCGGTGCCAGCGCCGTCGGGACCGGCGGAATCATGATGTGCGTCGTATAGAGTTTTTTCGGCGAGCGGTAGTAGCGCGATAAAACAGAATCCTTCCAGCCGCTGAGTACATATTTCCGCAGCACGTCGCGGAAGGCATCCTGATCCATGGAGATCGTCCCGCCCTGGCGGCTGTGGACCAGCGAATACACTTCGCCTTCAAAATCACTGCCGATGGATTGACTGCCGCCGAAGACACTCATTTCCTCCAGATCCGGCATAATGTCAAAGCCGCCGATATCCCCGACCAGCCCCTCCGTCATTCCGCTCATTTCCGGCAGCTGAATGTCCGGCATGCTCGCTTTCTGAACCTTGGTGACAATCCGGGTGGTCGATTTCGGTTTGGCGCTCTTTTTGACCTTAACCTTCGGCTTTTTCAGCTTCATCTTCGGCCGGTCGACCGGTTTCGGCGGAACAAATTTTTTCTCTTCCTTCTGGTGTACCGTAAACACCACCAGCATACCGGCGAGCAGGAACGCGCCCGCATGCACTAAAAGACTGATCACAAACCCGCTGGGCATTCCGCGACCGATATCCGCTTTCTTTTTGATCTTTTTCATCAGGACCCCTCCATTGTCACCCCGTTCCCTCTGCGGGTTCCGAGCTGTAAAATACCTACATATGCCTTATCTATTCAACAAACCCAAGAATACATCGTCGCTCATCGGGTTTATCAATAAAACACAGTGCAATTCAACGCATGTAAGGTATCACACGCCCCGCCCATGGGGAACTACCCATAGGAGTAGTCCGCATCAGCGCAACCGAGGCACCGAAAGTGCCCGCTTACGGAATCAGGAAAAGACAGGGAGGAAACCCGGTGACATTTTCCCGATGTGGGAAAACGACCGGTCCGATCCAGGTGATCAGACCGTCAATCCGCCACCGGCACAAAATAGACCGTCTTGAGCGACAGCCGGGCCTCGGCGGCCGGCCGTCCGAACTGAAGCGTGCAGACCGCGTCGCCGACATCGTTCAGCTCAATTTCGCCGATATCCATTATTTTCAGGTTTTCCGGGGAGCCCTTCGCCGGCAGCTCCGCTTTAAGTTCCTGACCGCCCACCCTCAGCGTCACTGAGATCGGCTTTCGAAACTCATAGCCATACAGCAGCTTTACGGAAAATTTTCCAGGGGCTGGAATATTCATGGTCCATTTCGCCTGGTCCGACGCCTGCTTCCAGCCCACAGCGGCCTGGCCGTCCAGTTTTAATCCCGAACCGGAAAGCGCGGCTTCGTCCGCTTTCAGAATCAGCTCATTACCCTGCAGCTCGAGGTCATAGGACACGTTCGACAGGTTCAGCCCGTCCGCATACTGCAGCCGCAGCACCGTGGCATAATCAGCCGGTTTCACCCCGGAAAGATCAATCAGGGTATCGGTTCCCTCGGTTTTCGTCGGCAGCGCCTTTCCATCATAGGTGCAGGCCTGTATCCGCCCCGCCGTCACGCCGCGCACCTTCAGCTTCCCGTTTTCCGGCCATTGGAAAACATAAGCAAACAGTTCGCCGTTTTGTTCATCCGATCCGCGGCGCTGCGCAATCCGACCCCACGCCGGTTCGGCCGCCGCAACAAATTCCGCTTCATAGATCGCATCCGGGCACTGTGCAATCCATCCGCCCATCGCACCGAGCTGACCAAACGCCGCATCCGGCCAGGATCCGTCAGCCTGCGGCCCGACATTCAGCAGCAGGTTGCCGCCCTTCACCACAATATCGATCAGCTTCTGAACCAGCACCTCATTGCTCTTCCAGTTCGTATCGCTCTTTTTGAAGCCCCACGAATGGTTCACCGTCCAGCACGCTTCCCAGTTATGGTCCAGCGCCGCGCCCGGCGTAAAGTTTTCCGGCGTACCGAAATCCTTCTTGAACTCCTTCCGCTTCGCCACCCGGTTATTGATAATCATGTCCGGGCTCAGCGCGCGCAGATAATTATAAAGATCCGCACCGTCATCCATGGTCCACCAATCCGTCCAGTCGCCGTCAAACCACATGATCGCCGGATCATAGCGGTCGATCAGCTCCTTAAGCTGACCTTTCATATACTTCACATAGCCCGCCTTGTCCCGCATCGGGGTCCGGTTGAGCGCCTGCTCCGCACGCTGCGAGGGATGGTGCCAGTCGATGATGGAATAATAGGTACCGAACGCGATGCCGTATTTGTCGCAGGCCGCTTTCAGCTCGCCGAGAATATCGCGGTCAAAGGTCGTTGCTTCACCGAGGTCATATTCGGTCAGCGCGCTGTCCCACAGACAGAACCCTTCGTGATGCTTGGTCGTAATGACCATATATTTCATGCCCGCGTCTTTGGCGGCTTTCACCCACTGATCCGCATCCAGGGCATCGGGGCTGAAATCCGCGGCGAGCGGAATATATTCCTCCGGCGTAATCTTGCCCCACCGCTGAATCCACTCCGCATAGCGCGGCACCGGCTCGCCCTTCCACTCACCGCCCAGCGTGGAATACACGCCATAATGAATAAACAGGCCGAACTTCGCATCCGTAAACCACGCCATCCGCTGGTGATACGCCGCATCACTCTCCGGAAGAACCTCCGCGGTTTTTCCAATCACTGGAACTGTCACCAATCCCACCAGTAAACTTAATGCCACGTTGCTCAGTTGTTTCATAAACTAACCCTCGTTCTATACTATTGTTGATTTTAGATTGCTGATTGCCGATTTTCGGAACTCAAGCGGCGTTAGCCTTTTTTAACTGCGTCGCAGACCCTCAAATCGGCAATCAAAAATCATCAATCGGCAATTTCATAGGTCGCTTCAACGACAAATCCGTTTTCATCGGTTTCGATGCCGGAAAAATCAATCGCCAGCGCATCGTCCGTCTGTTTCCACGTCAGCGTCTCATCACAGCCCAACAGACGAACCGCCCTGATTTTTCCTGACGCCGCATTGAAAGATTCGATCTTCACCGTTTCGGGCGCCGGCATAATTGACATCGCATATACCCTGCGGCCCTTTGCACTGAACCAGAATTCCCCGGGCGCCGGTTTGGCCTTCTTCTGCGGGTTCACGTTTTCATTAAATTTAACCCAGCGCGTCGTTCCGTAAACCGCGTCGGCATTCTTCTTCACCCATTCGCCCATCTCCACAAAACGTTCCGCACACGGCTCCGGCACATGCCCCCGGCCGTCGGGACCGATGTTCAGCAGATAGTTCCCGCCCTTGGAAATAATATCGCAGAAATTACGCAGCAGCTCCCGCGTGCTTTTCCAGTCGTGGTCGTGCGCCTTGAAGCCCCACGAATGATTCGCCGTGCCGCAGGTTTCAAAATATTTGGCCACCAGCTCGCCCGCCTTCGGCGTGGTATTATCACCGGCATCCATATAGTCGCCATACTCAAACCCCACGCGGCGGTTCACCACGACATTCGGATTCAGCTCATAAATCATACGGTAAAAACGCAGCGCCTGCGCCTCGGTCACCAGCCCGTCCCCGTCAAACCAGATCAGCTTCAGATCCGGCATCAGCTTCACCAGCTCCGCCACCTGCGGATACGCCTTGCCCTCCAGGTAATCCGCATAGGCATTCGGACTCGGATCCCAGAAATTCTTGCCGTTCGGTCGGATCGGCACCCCATATTCATCGCGCCGCGCCTTCTCTTCCGCAAAGCCCGCATCCGTGCCGTCCATCCAGTCGTGACCGTGCGAATAATAGACGCCGAAATCAAGCCCCTCGGCCCGGCACGCCTCATACAGCTCCTTGATCAGGTCGCCGTCATACGGCGAGGCATCAGCAACATCCCAATCGGAACACGCCGAATCAAACAACGCAAACCCGTCGTGATGCTTCGACGTAATCACCACATATTTCATTCCCGTCGCCGCCGCCAGCCGGGCAATATTCTGCGCAAACGACCGGTCCGGATTAAACTGCTGCGCAAACGCCCGGTATTCCGCGCGCGGAATCTGGAAGGTATACATCAGCCATTCGGCCACGCGCGGGCCCTTGTTCGGCGAGTCCTCGATCTTTACGCCCTTCCAGCTGCCCGCCGCCTGCGAATAGACGCCCCAGTGGATAAACATGCCGAACTTCGCCTGTTTATACCATGCCATCGCCGCCTGCTTTTCCGGCGACGTATGCATGCGGATCCATTCCGCATAATATTTCTCCGAACCGACCTTGATCCGCGAGCTCCAGTAAAGATAGGGAATCAGCCGCACCTTCACCGGTTTTGCGGCACACGTCACCGCGACCGCATATTTTCCAGCCTCTGGAATATTCACCGCTTCCGTGAAGGTCGAGACAATGCCCTCTTCAATCCAGTAGTCGCGCTTAAAATCGCCGCCGACCTTTTCGCCATTCACGCTGGCCGATGCGGAGAGTTCCCGGCCGGCCGCTTCCGGGGTATGCACCAGCTGAACCACATAATCGCCGGGATGCTCCATTTTAAAATCGACCGTGAGACGGTTATCGCTGAACGCGGCCTTTTCCGTATTAAAAATGGCACAGCTGTCTTCCCGCTGCTGCGCCGGTTCCCCGCCCCACGCGGCGTGAATCCCCATCAGTAAACCAACGGCCCATACACTTCTAAATAGATTCATAATTCCTCCAGTAAAACCCCATAGTAAACGCGGCACCGGAATGCAACATCCCTAAAACACGCGATACGGAACGGCTATCGATAGGTAGTGGCAAGCGGCCTGCCCTGCTTGACTTTTTTCAGGCGGCAGAGCCGCATAAGGGTCAGTCCGGGAATTCAGGAATCGATGATCAACTGTTTCAGATCGTCATATCGGCTACTTTTCTCAACATCCGCCACCAGCTTGGTAATGCGAGACTCATCTCCCATGTGCAGCTTTCCGCTGATCCATGCCCGACTGACCGTTGTATTCTTCCGGAGCAGCCATGCCAGCACACCTTTTTCCGACAGCCCTTTGGGCAAAGCTTCCAGATCATCCAAAGCCAAACCCAGCTTTTCAAGACCTCTCAGCAGCAACCGTTCCGCCTCCGCCTCATCATGCAATGTGATTTCCCGCCCATGCAGTGACGAACGCTTACACCCTTTCACCACCTCATCAAGCCGATCAATCAGTTCATCCCGGAAATGATCAGACCCCAAATACCATCCCCGCCGGATCTTTGACCAATCCTCATCCGCATCCTGGCGATCGGCTGTGGACGCAATCTCCAAAACCCGTTTCGTCATATAGGTCCTATACCACGACAACCCCGAGCGATCATCCTGAACACCCAGCTCCCCGAACACCCGTTCCACCACCAACCAATCCGGACGAACTGACGGCCGAAGATACAATGGAAAACTGCTCCAACGATAATTCACAAGCTTCCCACTATTCAGGTCAAACAATCCCGCCCTTGCCGGGTTCAAATGAATATAACTCCCGACTGTCGAAAAATATCCCCCGGTCGATGCGTCCACCGGCATCGCCTTATAGCGCCCCTGAAACAGATGCCCACAAAGCTTGTGCCGGGTATTAAACCGCTGCGTATAGGTGCCCTGCAACCACTTCATGCCCGCCACGAGATTGGCCTCCGGTGTCTCAAGCAGAAGGTGGTAATGGTTGCCCATCAGAACAAAAGCATGA
>JBFJYX010000133.1:0-7940 GCA_041622415.1 Pontiella sp. | reverse complement strand
TGCGCCCGACGAACGACATCTTCAAGGAAAAGGTCGGCCGGGCCGTCGATTTTAATTTTGAGATGATGTACCGCTCGCAGCAGCCGATCCCGCGCGACCGGATGATTCCGCGGACGGAGGACGGCATTCGCGCCTACAACAACGTCCGCAATGTGACGGTTACCGACACCGTGGTGGAGCGTTTTCGCGGCTGTTTCCAGCTGCTGTGTCCGGAAGGCGATGTCACGCTGGAAAATGTGACGGTGCTCGAAGCCGGCGATTTTGCGTATGACCTGAGTGTCGGCGACGAAGGCAAAGTGATCATGAAAAACTGCAGCAGCGACGGCGCCTACAACCCGGTCTATAATCTGACCCGCGGTGCGAATCCCGAAGATGGATTCTTTGAGCTGACCCTGCTCGATCCGCCCGAAGGGGCCATCGTGACCGACCGCTCGGGCCTTGGCATCATCAGCGGAATCGACTGCGAATTTATCATTCACGACGGCACCACGCGTCCGCGCTCCGAGTCGGCCAACCGGCTGCAGTGCGGCGGCAAACACGGCCTGAAGGATTCGAAGATCACCAACTACACCACGGCCACGCTGGTACTGGGATCGAATGTGCAGAACTGCCGTATCCAGTCGGTCGGACCGGTGGAAGACAACGGCTACCGCAACCGGATTTCACAGATTGAGGCCCCGCGTAAATAGTGACGGCTATCCGAGGCGGGTTATTGGATCGCGGATTACGCGGATTTCGCGAATGGGAGTTTAAAGTGGGATTGAATTTAAAAGGATCGGCGTGATTAGCGCAATTCGTGATCAAAAAATACCGGACAGAGAATTGTATGGGATCGCGGATTACGCGGATTTCGCGAATGGGACAATAAAATCAGGTTTAAAAATTCGTGCGATTAGCGCGATTCGTGATCAGAAAAAACGGGCATAATATTGGATCGCTGATCGCGCGGATTTCGCGAATGGGACGATAAAATCAGATAAGGGTAAGATAAAAAGATCAGCGTGATTTGCGCAAATTGTGATCAAAAAAACCGGGCAGAGATTGGGTTAATGTGTTCTGAAACAAGAGGAGATCGGGATGGTTGAGCTGATTTATAAAGAAGAGTCATACAAGCTGATCGGTGCGTGTTTGGAGGTTTATAACGAAAAAGGATTCGGGTTTCATGAAGGGGTGTATCAGGAGTGTCTGGAGCTTGAATTAGGAATCCAGGCGATTCCTTCAGATGCACAAAAGGAACTTCATTTAGAATACAAAGGGCACCGTCTTGAACATAGTTATGTTCCTGATCTCCTCTGTTTCGGCAAGATAGTTGTTGAGCTGAAGGCCGTATCCGCATTGACCGATGAGCATCGCGGGCAGGTGCTGAATTATCTGCGCGCAACGGAGATGAAGCTGGGATTGCTGGTTAATTTTGGTAACCCGAAGAAACTGGAATGGGAGCGGATTGTTCTCACGTAAAGTAAGATTCGTGATCCGAAATACCGGGCATAATATGGGATCGCAGATCCCGCGAATTCCGCGAATAGGACGATACAATTGGGTTTAAGAAATTAGTGTGATTAGCGCGATTCGTAATCTGAAAACACCGGGCATGATGTTGGATCGCAGATCACGCGGATTCCGCGAATAGGACGATAATATTAGGTTTGAAAATTCGTGTGATTAGTGTGATTCGTGATCCAAAAGTGCCGGGTATAATATGGGATCGAAGATCACGCGGATTCCGCGAATGAGACGATACCATTGAGTTTAAAAAATTCGTGAGATCCGTGATCAGAAAAGCAGTTTGAGCAGTTAGTGATAAGTAAGGCAGGTATAATGATGAGTATATTTAAATTAAATAAGATTCTATTGGGGCTGTTGGGGATTTGCGGATTAGCCGTTGGTGTTCAGGCGGGAGGGCGTCCGGTTGCTGAAAAGCGGCCGAATGTGATTTTTGTGCTGACCGATGACCAGGGCTATGGCGATCTGGGCTGCCACGGCAACCCGATCCTGAAAACACCCGAGCTGGATCAATTCCACGACGAGTCGGTTCGGCTGACGGACTATCACGTGAGTCCGCTCTGTACGCCGACGCGCGGCGCGCTGATGACCGGGCGTGATCCGGGGCGCAACGGCGCCTACCGCACCAGCGCGGGGCGTTCGATCCTGCACACGGGTGAGCAGACGCTCGGCAACCTGTTTGCGGATGCCGGCTATGCGACCGGTATGTTCGGCAAATGGCATCTGGGCGACAGCGCCCCGCACCGCCCGCAGGACTATGGGTTCCAGGATGTCGTCTGGCACCGCTGCGGCGGGATCGGCCAGGTTTCCGACTACTGGGGCAACGACTATTTTGACGACACCTACGAGCGCAACGGCGAGCTGGAACAGTTTGAAGGCTATTGCACCGATATCTGGTTCCGCGAGGGCATGCGCTTTATCGAAGAGCACAAGGAGGAGCCGTTTTTCCTCTACCTGCCGCTCAACGCGCCGCACACGCCGATCATCGTCGGCGAAGAGTGGTCGAAACCCTATGAAGACCAGGTGGATAAACCGATCCGCGCGGTATATTTCGGGATGATTGCCAACATTGACTATAATTTCGGCCTCCTTCGAGATCACCTGAAAAAGCTCGATATTGAAGACAATACGATCGTCATTTTCATGACCGACAACGGCACCTACATGGGGGCCGAATTTGATCCCGAGAACAAAAATAACTCCGAGCCCGTCTGGGGCTTCAACGGCGGCATGCGCGGGCGCAAGGCGTCGGTCTTTGACGGCGGGCATCGCGTACCGTTTTTCATTCGCTGGCCCGAAGGCGGGCTGGAAGGCGGGCGGGATATCGACACGCTGGCGATTCACGTGGACCTCTTTCCGACGCTGGCGGATCTCTGCGGGATTGAGGTGCCGAACGACCGCACCATGGACGGACTTTCGCTCAAACCGCTACTTACCGGCGAAGCGGACAAACTGGACCGCGACCATGTGGTGCTGCAGTTCCACGGCGGTGCGGCTTTTCCGGAGGACCGCCTGAAGCAGGAATATTCCTACATCCTGACCGAGCGCTGGCGTCTGCTGCACGGTCGTGAGCTTTATGACATGGAGACGGACCCGCTGCAGCGCACTGATGTGGCGGCGGAGCATCCGGAAGTGGTTGACGCGCTTTGGAAAAACTACGAACCCTATTGGGATTCGGTGGTGCAGGGCATGACGCCGGTGCGCCTGGATATCGGCAACCCGACGGAAAATCCGGTGGAGCTCTGCTCGCAGGATTGGTATATGCCGCAGGGAAATCCGCCGTGGAATTTCGGCCTGATCGGAAAACTTCCGCGCGTGACGGCGCCGTGGATGGTCACGGTTAAGCACGCCGGACGCTACCGCTTTACCCTGCGCCAGTATCCGAAGCTGGCGGATAAAACGGTTGAACAAACCGTGCGGGCGAAGGTGGAAATTGCGGGCCTCTCCCAAGAGGTTGAGGTTGAGCCGGGCAGTAAGGGCGTCGTGATCGAAATGGATCTGCCGGCCGGAGAAGCGGAGCTGGTGACCTATCTCTACAATGAGAAGGGGGAAGCCGGCGGCGCGTATTTCACGGAAGTGGAAGCGCTCTGATACAGTGTCGACCGAATAGTGGACATGCCGAATTTCAGGATTCGGATAGTATGACATGATTTTACACAGGAGAATTTATGAAAAAGCACACAACCTTGATACTGGCAGGTTTGATGACTGCCTCCGGCTCCGTTATGGCCGCTGATCTGTACGTAAGCCCCGAGGGAAAAGACTCCAATTCGGGTGCAAAGCAGGCGCCGGTGGCGTCGCTGGCCAAAGCGCGTGACCTGGCGCGGGGCAAGCAGGCGGTCACCGTTCACGTGGCCGACGGCGTTTACTATCTGCCGGAAACGCTGGTTTTCACGCCGGCCGATTCCGGGGTGACCTATAAAGCGGTCAACGAAGGCGGCGCGGTGCTGAGCGGAGGTTCCAAGCTCGATCTGAAATGGTCGCCCTATAAAGACGGCGTCTTCATGGCGAAAACGCCGGCGGGGCTGCACATCGATCAGCTGTTTATCAACGGTACCAATCAGCGGATGGCGCGCTACCCGAACTATGATGCCTCGAAAAAAACCGACGCGTACCAGGGCTATTCCGCCGACGCCTTTTCGAAGGAGCGCGCGGCGAACTGGAAAGATCCGGCGGGCGGCTATATTCATGCGATGCACCGTTCCCGCTGGGGCGGCTACCACTATGTCATTACCGGCAAAGATGAAAACGGTGAAGTGACCTATGAGGGCGGCTGGCAGAACAACCGCCAGATGGGCATGCACAAAGATTACCGCATGGTGGAGAATATTTTCGAGGAGCTCGATGCGCCGGGCGAATGGTTCCACAACGCTAAGAGCGGCATTCTATACTATATGCCGGAAGAGGGAGCCGATCTGAAATCGGCCGTTGTCGAAGTCGTGCGCCTGCGTCATCTCGTTGAATTCCAAGGCACCATTGAAGCGCCGGTAAAAGACATTACGCTGCAGGGCTTCACGGTCCGGCATGCGGCGCGCACGTTTATGGACACCAAGGAGCAGATGCTGCGTTCTGACTGGGCCATTTACCGCGGCGGCGCTTTCATGCTCACCGGCACGGAAAACGTTTCGATCCTCGACTGCGAATTCGACCAGGTCGGCGGCAACGCGGTGTTTGTGAACAATTACAACCGCGGCACGCTGGTGAAGGGCTGCCATATTCACGACACCGGCGCGAGCGGCGTCTGCTTTGTCGGCGATCCGGATGCCGTGCGGGATCCGCTGTTTGAATATCGTGAAACCAATGATTTTGACACCATGGATCGCACGGCCGGACCGAAGACGAAAAACTATCCGGCCGAAGGCACGGTGGAAGACTGCCTGATTCACGGCATCGGCCGTGTTGAACGCCAGCCCGCCGGCGTGCAGATTGAAATGGCGATGAAGATTACGATCCGCGATACGTCGGTGTATGACACGGCGCGCGCCGGTATTAATGTCGGGGACGGCGCATGGGGCGGTCATCTGATCGAACGCGTCGATGTGTTTGATACGGTGCTCGAAACGCATGACCACGGTTCATTCAATTCCTGGGGCCGTGACCGTTTCTGGCATAAGGACCGGTCGTACACGCAGAAATATGTGGACAAAGAACCGAACCTGCCGTTCCTCGATGCCATGCACACCACTGTGATCCGCGACAGCCGCTGGCGCTGCGATCACGGCTGGGATATCGACCTCGACGACGGCTCCTCGAACTATGATATCTACAACAACCTGATGCTCAACGGCGGGCTGAAGTTCCGCGAAGGTTTCCGCCGCCGCGCCTGGAACAATATTATGGTCAATAACGGATTCTACCCGCATGTCTGGTACAACGACAGCGGCGACGAGTTCTTCAGCAATATTGTGATGAAGCCGCCGTCCGGCGCAAATGTTCCGACCAAAACGGCCAAGGGAAAACGGGTGGACCGCAACCTGTTCTGGACCGGTTTCCCGGAAGAGATGGAGTGGTATCTGATTTCCAAATGGGATGTGAACTCGGTCTACGGCGATCCGCTGTTCAAGGACCCGGCGAACGGCGACTTTTCCGTGAAAGAGGGATCACCGGCGTTTGAAATCGGCTTCAAAAACTTCCCGATGGATCAGTTCGGCGTGAAAAAGCCGGCGCTCAAAGCGATTGCACAAACCCCGGTTATTCCGGAGCTGAAGCACGAGCGCACCAAGCCGCGCCAGCCGCCTGAAAACGCGACGCTGGCCACCTACTGGCTCGGCGCCAAGCTGCAGGGTCTCGAAGGCGAAGATTTTTCGGCTTACGGCACGCGTAAAGAGGACGGCGGTGTGGCACTGATTGATGTGCCGGCTGCTTCCGCCGCCGCGAAAGCGGGACTCAAATCAGGCGACCTGGTTCAGGGCCTGAACGGTAAAACCGTGAAAACCCTCGACGACCTGCTGAAGGCCTATGCCGAAGCCGGGAACGCACCGCTTGAGCTTAAGATCGTCCGCAACCAGCAGCCGGAGACAATTACAGTGAAAGGTATTCCTTTCCTCGAAATCAAAACCGAAGGTGCGCCGGCGGCGTCCGGCCGTAAGGTTACCGCCAACAAAAGCACCAAGAATGATCCGCTGGCATCGCTGACGGACGGCAAGCTCGCCGAAAGCTACGGGCCGATCTTCGCCAACAGCGAATCCGGTGCGGCGTATAAAATGGAGCTGGAAAAAGTGATGCCGGTTACGTCGATCACCAGCTGGTCCTACAACCAGGGCGGCAGCCGCGGGGTGCAGAAAGTGACGCTCTACGGCAGTGCCTCGGAAAAAGATCCGGGCTGGCGTTTCTACGACACCGCCCGGTTTACGCCGCTCGGTTCCTTCGATACCTCGAAACTGCCGGAAAGCGAGTTTTCCGGCGTATCGCTCAAGGCACCGGCCGGGGCTTCGCTCGGTGAATTTCGTTGGATCATTTGGCAGGTACAGCCGGTTTCCGAACGCGGCGAAAATACGGCATTCCAGGAGCTGACTGTGGAATAATCTTCAGTTTTCCAATGTTTGGAAAGGCCGGCTTGTGCGCACGGGAGCGCGGAATGCCGGCCTTTTTGTAATTAGGGTTTAAAGAGTTATAGCGGAATGTCGGAGTCCGTGCTAAAAGGTTATGTTCGTTAGGTTTGTCGGGATGATGGGGACTCTTATGGTTAACGTGAATAATTTCTGTAACAGTGTGTTTTCGGCGGCGTGCCGGCGGTATTTCGGACTCGTGTTTCTGGCGGCCGCCACCATGGCCGCCGCAGCCGACGTGTACACCAACCGGGTTGTGGACATTACGGATGTGTGGAAATACAACGTGGAGTATACCGATTTGGGAACGGCGTGGAGCGATCCGGCCTATTCCGACGCCGGCTGGTCGTCCGGCGGCGGCCTGCTTTATGTGGAGAGCAGCGCCCTTCCGGCTGCGAAAACCACACTGCTGCCTTTGAGCGCGCCCATGCCGCTGACCGGATATTTCCGGACTTCCTTTGAATTTGATATGAGCGATGTCGATTCTGCGGACCTGGTTATCCGCACGGTGATTGACGACGGGGTGGTGCTGTATCTCAACGGCGTCGAGCTGCTGCGCGAGAATATTGCCGCCGGTGCCGTGGATTACAACACGCTTGCGGGCAACGTCGGCAACGCGGCGTATAAGGGTCCGTACACGGTTTCCGGCACGAGTCTTGTGGACGGCACCAATGTACTGGCGGCTGAGGTGCATCAGTCGGGTACCGGCAGTTCTGATCTTGTTTTGGGTATGACGGTGGATGTGGTCTGGGAGGAGAACGTTATCGATACGGTCGCGCCGGAAATTCTACAAACCGTCCCGGCCGCCGGCTCTGTGGTCTCGAACCTGACCCAGGTGCAGGTGAATTTTTCGGAAGCGGTTCAGGGCGTGAATGCCGCCGATCTTTTAGTTAACGGCAGCGCGGCTACGGGCATGACCCCGGTTTCCGCCTCGGAATATCAGTTTACCTTTGCGGCACCGGCTGCGGGGGTGGTCTCCATGAGCTGGGCTTCCGGGCACGGCATCACGGATCTTTCGGCCAGCGCATTTGCTTTTGCGGGCACCGGTTTTTCCTACCTGCTCGACCCTGCTGCCGATGTCTATTCGGAGCTGGAATTTTCCGCGGTCTACCAATCGTCCGACGACACCGCCGCTGCAGGAGCCGGGAACGCGGTGGACGGATCCGCCTTTACTTACAGCCTGACGCAGGATGAAGCCGGCAGCCGCTGGACGGGGGAGCTGGGTCGTGTTTTTGAGCTGGCGCAGGTGCTGGTGGTGAACCGGAACGCGCCGGACGATGCTGAACTGGCCGGCCTGACGCTGTCAGTCATGAATATGGATGACCAGGCGGTTTATGAAACGGTGCTCTCCAATCCGGGATCGGGCGGGATGGTCGAGGTGAATCTTCC
>JBFJYX010000132.1:0-7968 GCA_041622415.1 Pontiella sp. | reverse complement strand
GGCCGCGGTGTTTCCGCTGCCGTTATCGGCGTCGCCGGAAGCATCGTCGTCCTGTCCGATGACAAACTGTCCGCTGACGGTGTTGGTTCCGCCGGTCTGGTTGTATTCATTGCCGGCGCTGTAGGCGCCGAGCACAAAATCGCCGCCGACCGAAACGGTACCGTGGTTGAGGGCGAACGTGCTGTTTTTGCCCTTGTCGCCGACGGTGATGTTGTTCGCCGCGTTGAGCACGCCGTTGCTGTTGACGTTCACGGCGTTGCCGGATGCGTCCGAGTTTTTGCCGACATAGAGGTTGGCATTCAGGTCCGCCTGACCGAACTCGCTGATGTTAAGTTCATTGTAGTTGCCGGAGTTGCCGACGGTGAAATCGCCGGTGGCGGTGAGCAGGGTGTTGCTGCCGCCGATGTTGAGCGCGTTGTAGTTGGCGCCGGATTCCTGGCCGACCTGGATGATGCCGGCGCTGCCGGCGGCCCCGTTGGTGAGGGTGAGTGAATTGTCGGAGGCTGTTTTGCCGATGGCGGTCAGCGCGGTGGTATTCCAGACGGCCGAATTGCCGGCGGAAAGGTCGTCGTTGAGGATGACGTGATAGCCCGAATCGAGGCGGTTTTTGGAGAGTTTCAGTTCCCCGCCCAGTTCGAGGTTTGCGCCTTCTTCCATTTCAAGGCCGATATCTTCGAGCGTTGCGGTCGTTACATCGCCGGCGATTTTCAGGGTGCCGCCGTCGTTGATGGTGACGCTGTTGGTCAGGTCGGTGTCGATGATGACGATATCGTTGGTGGTGTTCACGAAGAGGCTGCCGTAGACATCCACCAGGTTGTTGGAACCGGTGCCGCCGACGGTGAGGGTGCCGCCGACGTTGAGCTCGGCGCCGTCGCCGATGTAGATTTCGTTTTCGCTGCCGTCGAGGCCGACGTAGGCATCTTCGCTGATGTTGAGGGCCGAGCCGTCGTCATCGATCGAGACTTTGCCGCTGGTGTTGGTGGAGGTGCCGACGTAGAGATATTCGCCTTCAAGTACGGAATCGTTTTTGATGCGCACGGCGGCGGCGCCGTCGGCATCGCCGACAATGATGCCGCCGGTGGTGATGCCGTTGGTTTCGGCGGTGCCGGCCACGAGGGTGGACCCGTTCTGCACGGTCATCAGGTTGTTGGTGGAGGACTGGCTGTTGCCGAGAATCAGCTCCTCGACTTTCAGCACGGCGTTGTTGCTGACATACAGGGTGTTGTCGGGATTGTTCACGCCCACATAGAGTTCGGAGTCATAGACGGTGTTCGAGGAGATGGTATGTACCGAACCGTCATCAAAAACACTGGAAAAGGCCGGGGTTGCGGTAAAGGCCGCCATGAGTGTAACGATGCTGGACAATACCGAGATGCGGATGAATTTCATTATTTAACGCTCCGAATTTGTAGTGGGGGCACGATACCCAAAAAATATCAGGGCAATGTACCGAGCCGGGGCGGAAAAAACAAACAAGTTTGCGGGGTTTTGCATGTTCCAATCCTTGGAAAACCGGCCCTTTTTCCAATAGTTGGATTTTAGGCTTTCAGCCGGTCGTGGAATGCGGATAGATTCCTCTCCCGTACTTTTCGGAGTGCCCCGGCGCTGCCGGTGAGTGTTGATTTTGGGTTATCCGTTGTCAGGAACGCAGGGGCTTTATCCGTGTATCCTGATAACCACTAACGAATAACAGATAACCAGAGGCGCGGTGCGCTTTGAAAAAACGGGAAGATTGAATGGCTAAATACCTCTTTATTACCGGCGGGGTGGTTTCCTCGCTCGGAAAAGGCATCACGGCAGCCTCCGTGGGCCGACTGCTGATTAACCGCGGTCTGAAAATTCGCATGCTCAAAATGGATCCCTACCTGAATGTAGATCCGGGAACCATGAGCCCGTACCAGCACGGTGAAGTCTATGTGACCGATGACGGCGCCGAGACCGACCTGGACCTGGGCCATTACGAGCGCTACACCGGCGCGCCGACTTCGCAGAAAAGTAATATCACGGCCGGCAGCGTCTATTGGGATGTCCTGCACAAAGAGCGCCGCGGGGATTACCTGGGCGGTACGATTCAGCTGATTCCGCATATTTCGAATGAAATCAAAGACCGCATTAAAGCGCTGGAAGAGGATAAGCCCGATATTATCGTGGTTGAGCTCGGTGGAACCGTGGGCGATATCGAAGGCCTGATCTTCCTCGAAGCCCTGCGTCAGCTGGCCCTTGAGGTCGGCCGGGACAACTCGATGTTTATTCACCTGACCTATGTGCCGTACATTGCCGCGGCCAAAGAGGTGAAAACCAAGCCGACCCAGCAGAGCGTGGCCAAGCTGCGCGAGATCGGCATTATGCCGGATGTGCTCGTCTGCCGTACCGAAGTTGATCTGGAGCGCGAGCATCTCGAAAAACTGTCGCTCTTCTGCAATGTGCCGAAAGACTGCGTGATTGTGGAAAAAGACGTGGAAACCTCGATCTATGAAATCCCGCTGGTGCTTTCCCGCGCCGGGCTGGACGAAATTATCCTGAACCGCTTCCGGATTGCGAAACCGTCCAAGCCGCTGCGGGACTGGGAAAAGCTGATCGAAACCATCCGCCATCCGAAAGGAACCGTGCGCATCGGGGTGGTCGGAAAATATTCCGAGCTGCAGGATGCGTATAAATCGATTTATGAAGCGCTGTATCACGGGGGCTATGCCGCCGGATACAAAGTGGTGGCGGTCAAAGTGGCCGCTGAGGATATTGAGGACGATCCGGCCGTACTGGATACGGTGGACGGTGTGCTGATTCCGGGCGGTTTCGGCTCGCGCGGCATGGAAGGTAAAATCCGCGCGGCGCAATATGCCCGCGAAAACAGCATTCCTTTCCTGGGCATCTGCCTCGGCCTGCAGTGTGCGGTCATTGAGTTTGCCCGGAATGTCTGCGGACTGACCGGCGCGCATACGACCGAGTTCGATGAAGAGCGCGGCGTGAAAACCGAGCATCCGGTGGTCTGCCTGATGGAAGAGCAGACCGATGTGCAGGATAAGGGCGGCACGATGCGCCTCGGGGCCTGCCCGTGCGATTTGAAAGAGGGCACCAAAGCGTTTGCCGCGTATGGATCCAAAAAGGTTTCAGAGCGTCATCGCCACCGGTATGAGGTGAACAACCATTACCGTGAACAGCTCGAGGAAAACGGACTGATTCTTTCGGGCATCAACCCGGATATCGGCGTGGTTGAAATGGTCGAGCTCAGGGATCATCCCTGGTATGTCGCCACGCAGGCGCATCCGGAGCTGAAATCGCAGCCGGTGAATCCGCACCCGCTGTTCAAGGACTTTGTGGCTGCTGCGGTGGCCCGTCTCGAGGCCCAGTAAGTACCAGCCTCTGGAAACCTTCCAATCATTGGAAAAGAAAACCCCGTCTGAATTCAGGCGGGGTTCTTTTTTTTTGAGGGCAGACCTTCCGGCCGGTCCGTGGGGCATTGCTTAGAATGCGTAGATCACTTTGGCGGAGAGGTTGTGCGAATTAAAGCCATCGCCGAAGAACTCGTCAAAGTCGAGGCGCAGGAGCACGTTTTTCAGGGCCCGGTCAGTGGTGTTGAAGAACGAGAGGCCGATACCCAGCCGAATGGTGTCTTCATCCAGGTAGGGATAGATAATCGTGTAGTCATTTACACCGCCGACCAGCTGGTAATTCAGATCACCGGGTTCGGGGTTGAATTCGCGCATCCAGTGCGCGCGACCCTCAACCTTGAAGCTGAAGGTGCTCAGGGCGGTTGTATTCAGCATGGCGGCGTTGAGGCCGATCATGCCGACCATCGAATCGGAATCGAACTCGTCGAAGGAGCGGGGGACCGCGGCCGTGCCCGATTCGGTATAGGCTTCCTGCTGGTAGTACGTATAGCGGAGCGCGGCTTCCGGCGTGAGTACGGTTCCGAGCTTCGGAAGTTCAAATCCCAGTCCGCCGCCGAGATGGGCGCTGAGCAGATGGGTGTCGAATTCGCCTTCCAGCACGAAGGGGTCCGCCGTGGTTGACTCGACGCGGTTGAAGCCGTAGGCGAGTCCGAAGTCCAGATAGGAGTGCCCGGAACCGTAGGTGGAATAGACGGCACCCTGAAATGCATTCATGCGCTGCTCGGCGTCCGATTCCAGCCGGTAGTTTCCGGCTCCTCCGCTGATGCCGATCAGCAGGTTGCCAAAACTCTGGTCCATACCGATCACGCCGCCGTGCAGGGTGGCATCATATTCAGGATTCAGGCCGTCGCGGTCTTTCGAGTAAAATTGGCCGTAATATTTCATCCAGAAGCGCCAGTCGTTCTGCGGTTCCAGTCCCGGGCCCTGCGTACCTTTGGGCAGCAGCAGCTGATCGCGGAATTCGGTGCCGCGCGAGAGGGAAAGGCCGACGGCCGCTTCCAATCCCTGTTTGGCGGCCTGGAAGGTGTTGAGGGTGGAAAAATAGGTCTGCTCAATTTTCGAGCGGGAGGCCGAACTGCCGAGATTGTTGATCAGGACATTCATTTCCGACGGGGCCAGGGTTTCGAGCTCAATGGCCAGGTCGGCCAGCTGGCCGTTGGTGACGCCCCAGAATTCCGTCAGGCTGGCTGTATCAAAGATCAGGGCGAGGTTGCCGCCTGATTCGTCAAATCCGGCAAACGTGGTCCGGCCGATTTCGTTGGTGTTCTGGGATACGATGATATCCGTATTGACCTGATTCGTATCAAACCCGCTGATTCCGCCCGTGGTCTGGATAATGGTGCTGGTGGAGACCCCGGATGGAAAACCGGCCAGGCTGGCATCCACGGTAAGGGAGGAATTGGTCTCAAAGGTCACCGTTGCCGCGTCCAGCAAGCCGTTTTGGTTGGTGGATACGGTGAAGCTGATGTCGGAGCCGGATTGCAGGGTTACATCCCCGGCGCTGATGGTGCCGAGCCCGAGTTCAAGGCTGCCGCCACTGCCGACGTCCAGGCCCTGGAAGAGAGCGGCACTGCCTTCGGAGGCGAGCGTCAGCGAACCGCTGAGCTCAAAGTCCTGATTGAAGGCCATGGTGCTTTCGTTGGTGATCGTGATGGCCTGGAATGCAAGGTCATCAATATTTTCAACCTCCACGAACCCGCCGTCCTGATAGACTTCGGTGGCCACCGAAATGTTGCTGACGCTCACATATTGATAGCCGTTGGATGCGTTCACAAATGTGAGCGAGCTGAAGGAGCCGCCGTGCAGGGTAAGCACGTTGGTGCCGCCGTCGGTAGTGGCACTGTAAAGGCCGCCGCCCGTATAGGTGCCGCCGTAGGTGGTGAGCGCACTGTTTTCAATCACCAGCGCCGCGGTTCCGCTTGCGCCGGTGAAGGTGCCGCCGAAGTTGGTGATCGAAGAACCGCCGACCGCCAGCAGTCCGGCGCCGCCGGTACCGGTTTCGCCGTCTTCCGAGCCCGCGGCCCCGCCGGTATAGGTTCCGCTCTGCACCACCACAGTGGCGTTGGAGGCATAGAGAGCGTTCCCGCCGTCAGCCGATGCCGTGTATTCATCGTCGACGCTGGCGGAACCGCCGGCCCCGCCGGTGACGGTGGTGTTGCTCAGGGTGACCGACGAGTTATAGATTTCCAGGCCGATGCCGCCGTCCGCCCAGGCATTGGTTTCGGATACATTGACCGAACCGGCAAAGCCGCCGATGACGGACGAATCATAGATGTAGGCTTCAGTGCCGTCGCGGATAATCAGGCCGGTCGATCCGGAGGCGTTTGCCCCGTCGTATTCGCCGGGCAGGGGCGGGCCGTCGCTGGTTACGCTGTTGTCGATGCTTTTTCCGGTGAAGGCTGTGCTGTCGAGCACCGCGTTCCGGACATTGGACAAATCGCCGCCCGCGGCTGCGGACCAGTCGTTGGTGGAAAGGTCGTCCAGTGCGCCGCCGAAGGTGCCGCCGGAAACCGTCAGGTTGGTGCCGCCGGTCACGGAAAGCGAGGTGTTGCTCTGGGCCGTCAGGGTTCCGCCCGTCGCCGAGATGCCGAATGAGCCGAAACTGTTACTGATGTTCACATAGCCGTCGACCTCGTGGCTGAGAGTCAGCGTTGTGGTGACGGGATTATAAATGTCCAGATCGGTGCTCCCGGAGGAGAGGGAGGATAGGGAGGCCTGGTTGAGGTTGCTCCCGTACACCGAGCCCGAGGCTTCGTTGTCGGCGGCGAAGGGAGCCCGGGCGGACAAAAAAAAGGCGCATGCCGCAAGCGGCACCACCTTGGCGATAGAATAGACCGGAAGGTTCCGGTTTGTATGAGATTTCATAAGTGGAACAACTCCTGGTCGTTGATTCTATTGTGTGGAGATTTATTTCTGTTTCTTCTTCGGCACCAGTACGGCGTTGATGAAACGGCCCTGCATGCGCGGCGCCTGATCCACAGTTGTGATGTCCACCGTGTCCTGAATGACGCGCTGCATGACCTGCAATCCCAGCTCGCGGTGGGCATTCTCGCGGCCGCGGAACATCAGGGAAATTTTCACACGGTCACCGTGCTCGATGAATTTGCGGAGGTTGCGCATTTTGGTTTCGTAGTCGTGGTCGCCCACGTTAACCCGGAATTTCACCTCTTTAAGCTTGGTCTGCACCTGGTGCTTCTTCTGCTCTTTTTTCTTCTTTTCCTGGTCATATTTGTATTTGCCGTAATCCATGATTTTACACACGGGCGGCTTGGCGTTGGGGGTGATTTCCACCAAGTCAACGCCATACTGCTTTGCACGGTTGAGTGCATCGCCGGTTTTCATGATACCCACGGGTTCGCCGTTGGGATCGACTACGCGGATTTCCGGTACGCGGATACGATGATTGATCCGGACCGACGGCTCACGCTGCGGCCGTCCTCTGAAGTTTTGCCTGCTAATCTGAGACCTCCATGTCTACTGTTGATTTTTCCAGCTCTTCTTTTTTGAGCTGGGCGATGAAATCGTCCAGGGGGCATTCGCCTTGCATGCCTTTGAGGCGGTGGCGCACAGCAACCTGTCCGTTTTCCATTTCCTGCTTCCCGATAATAAGCATATACGGGACTTTGTCGAGCTGAGCGTTCTTTACTTTTCCGTTCAGCTTGCCCTGCTTTTTATCCACCGTTGCGCGGATATCCACGTCCCGGAGTTTGGAAATAATTTCGTCGGCGTAGTCGAGCTGCTCGTCGGAGAGCGGGAGCACGCGCACCTGCTCGGGGGCGAGCCAGACCGGGAAGCCGCCGGCATAGTGTTCGGTCAGAATGCCGAAGAAGCGTTCGATGGAGCCGAACAGCGCGCGGTGCACCATATACGGGCGGTGCGCTTCGCCGTCGTCGCCGATGTATTTAAGGTCAAAACGCTCCGGCAGGTTGAAGTCAAACTGGATGGTCGAGGTCTGCCATTCGCGGCCGATCGCATCCTTGACTTTCAGGTCGATTTTCGGGCCGTAGAATGCGCCGCCGCCTTCATCAATTTCGTAGGGCAGGCCTTCCGCCTTAATTGCCGATTCGAGCGACTGGGTGGCCTGGTCCCAGCGGGCTTTCTCGCCGACCGCTTTTTCCGGGCGGGTGGAGAGGTAGGCTTTGACTTCGGTGAAGCCGAAGGTCTTCCAGATAAAGTTGCAGAAGCGGATGACTTCTTTCACTTCGTCTTCGATCTGCTCCACGGTGCAGAAAATGTGCGCGTCGTCCTGCGTAAAGCCGCGGACGCGGAAGAGGCCGTGCAGGGTGCCGGCTTTTTCATAGCGGTAGACGGTGCCGAGTTCAGCCCAGCGGAGCGGCAGTTCGCGGTAGGAGCGCAGCCCCGACTTGTAGATCTCCACATGGAACGGGCAGTTCATCGGCTTGGTGAAATATTCCTGGCCGTCGACGTCCATGGCGGCAAACATGCCTTCGCGGTAGAAGTCGAGGTGGCCGGAGGTTTCCCACAGGTTGGCTTTGCCGATGTGCGGGGTGAAGATGATGTCGTAGCCGTTTTTATAGTGCTCTTTGCGCCAGAAATCTTCGATGAGCGTACGGATGCG
>JBFJYX010000131.1:0-8001 GCA_041622415.1 Pontiella sp. | reverse complement strand
CGACGCTGTCGCCGCAGCTGGGCAGCGGACCGAATTTTTTGTGGAAGCTGTCGACCAGCTCGTCGCTGTAGTTGGCACCCGCCTGGAAACCGCTGATGACAATGCCGGGCTGCACCAATGAAACGCGCACGCCCTGCGGGCCGACATCGCGGCGCAGGCCTTCGGCCAGGGCATGGACCGCAAATTTTGACGCGCCGTATACCGCACTGAAGGGCGAAATATGACGCCCCACCACCGAACCGATAATGACAATATCCGCGGCTTTTCCGGGGAATGCGGTCTTCTGGATTTTCACCATGCGCTGCGCCGCCTTCTGAATCAGATACGCCGTACCGGTCACGTTGATGTCGATCAGCTCGCGCAGCTGCCCGAGATCGGCTTCCCTGACGGAGCCGCCCAGTCCGCGGCCGGCATTGGCCACCACCAGGTCCGCCTCGCGGCCGAACTGTTCAACGGCAACCTCGAACAGCCGGTCCAGCACGGCATCATCCGATGCATCGCCGGCCACGCCGCGGAATCCGGCACCCAGTTCCTGCTCCAGCGCATCCAGCTTTTCAGCGGTCCGCCCGCAGCCGACCACCTGCATGCCGTCCGCAATAAATTTGCGCACCGTGGCCTCGCCGATGCCGGATGTTGCTCCCGTTACAATCGCTGTTCGCTGTCTGTTTTCTGTCATATTCAGTTTCCTTTTCTATTCAGGCAATCGGGTCTGCGCAGTAGTCGCGGCGCCCGCAGGTGTCGCACCGGGCGCCCATCCAGATTTCATCGAACTGCGTCATGATTCCATCGAGCAGTTCCGCTTCATCGGTCATAATGCCGGATTCAAAATTGCGGCGGTCCGGGCTTTTCGCCCCCATGCCGGCGCCGGTGAGGTTGGCGGAACCGAGGTAGGCGGCGCGGCCGTCGACCACGATGGTTTTCAGGTGTACGCGCGGGCAGATGTTGCGTTCCAGCCCCTGGATGAGATTGGGATAGAGATCATAATCCTTCCGGAAATTGGGGCCGGGTTCCTTGGCGTGCAGCAGGCGGATGGAGACGCCGCGGTCCACCAGATCGGAAAGGACGCCGAGAAACGGCCGGAAGTTTCCGTGGTCGGAAACATGCAGGTCTTTGATATCAGCCGTGGCGATCCAGAGGAAATCCGTGGTTTCCGGCACGAGCTTCAGCAGCACCTCTTCGTAGATCGCTCTGTTTTGAAGAAACCGCGTCATATTCAATCCGGCGGACGGAGTGCCGCGTTTTTCCAAAGGCTGGAAACGGGCGGGGGCAGCCTCATCCATCCATCAACTGGTTAAGGGTGAAGCCGACCAGGCAGACATCATCAACAAATTTCCGGGTTCTGGAAAAGGCGCGGGCATCGTTTTCGAGGCCATCGAAAATATCGGCGAGCGGCTCGCCGGCCCAGCTGTGGGCGGAATCCAGCAGGCGCTTGCAGCCGTATGGGTCGTCCATGCTGTTTTTGACGGTGAAGAGCCCGTCGGTAAAGGCAATGACGCTATCGCCGGGTTCGAGGGTCCGCGTCACGACCGGGTAGCGGGCATCGGCCTGCAGGGCGAGCAGCGGTCCGCCGGAATCCTCTTCTTCGCTCAGCCACGCCGCGGAAAACTCCTGATGGAAATAGATCGGCATCACCGGCCCGGCGTGGGCCATCCGGACAACGCCGGTGGTCAGATCGACGACCATGTAGGATGCCGCGGCGGCGAGGGCCTCGCCGTTCACTTTCAGCAACGGGAGCAGCAGCTCGTTCATGCGGTGCAGGAATTTTCCGGGATCATCGGCACAGGCGCTCAGGTCCTGAATCATACCGCGAATCAGGGCGGTGCAGAGGGCCGCGCGAATGCCGACCCCGCTGATATCGCACAGGAAAATCCCGGCCTCCGTATCCGATACGCGCGACACCGCGCAGTAGTCGCCGGTGACCTGACGGTTGAGCGAAAAGCGGTGGAGGAAGCTGATGCAGTTGTTTCCATTGGCGCCCTCAAACTCCGGATAGCGCGCGGAGAAAAAGCCCTTCTGCAGCTTGCCGGCCATCCGGATATCATTTTCCATCTCCTCTTTGATGGCTTTGATCTGCTCGGCATATTTGGTGACCTTCAGGTCGGCCTCTTTGCGGTTGGTGATATCGCGCGTAACGCCGAAGATGCCGATAATCGTTCCGTCCGGATCGCGCAGCGGCATTTTGGTTGATGAGACCCAGGTAATGTGACCGTCGGGCCACACCTCGCGCTCTTCGATGGCAATCCACGGCTCCCCGGTCCGGATAATGCGCTGCTCCTGGTCATAGGCGCGCTGGGCATGTTCATCGGCAAACACATCGAAATCGGTTTTGCCGACGGCATACTCCGTGTTATCCCAGCCGTGTTTATGGGCGCAGGCTTCGTTGACCTTGATGAAACGGGACTGCCGGTCTTTGAAGTAGATTACATCCGTATTGTTCACCATCAGGTTTTCGAGCAGGTGGGCGAAATCTTCTTCTCTGAATTGCATCATTGCTTCCCGTTATGCCCGGCGCCGAAAACCGGCCAGGCAGATATCATCGTCGAACGTGCCGTCCGCGGAAAATTCGCGTACTTTTTCAATCAGGCCCGGGAAGGCATCCACCAGCCGTTTTCCGACCTGGCTTGACGCCGCATCCAGCAGACGCTCCTCGCCCAGCTCCTCGTCGTCGGTGCCGACCACTTCATAGAGCCCGTCGGTATACATCACCACCGAATCCCCCACGGCGATGGCCCGCTCAAACGTCTGGTATTCGATGCCCTCGATAATCGCGAGCGCGGGGCCGCGCTGCGCCGGGTCGTCCATCAGCCACTCGGCGCGGTTTTCCGATTCCCGGAACAGCAGCGGGAGCGGATGGCCCGCGTTGGCGAACTGCAGCCGACCGGTATCCATATCGAGCACCATGTAGCAGGCGGTGGCATACAGGAAAACATCCTCCTGCCGCAGAATCGGCAGCAGCTGCGTATTCATCCGGCTGAGAAAGGCGCCGGGATCTTCTTCCAGAAGTACGGTTTCCTCCACCAGCGCGCAGATGAGCGCCGTCACCAGCGCGGCGCGCACGCCGTGGCCCATGACATCGCACAGGAAAATACCCACCCGCGTTTCCGAGAGCTGCTGGACGGTGCAGAAATCGCCGCTCACGCCGCCGCTTGCGCTGTAGTAGTGATAAAAACCGAACGCGCTTTCCGCCTCGGGGACCCCGGGCGGATAGGTCGGGTAGGTGCGCGGGAAAAAGGTTTTCTGGAGCTCGCCGGCCATGCGGACGTCCTCCTCCATCTCATCCTTGATCCGCCGAATCTGCTCGGCATAGTACGCCGCGCGCAGTTCAGCCTCTTTGTGATCGGTGATATCCCGCGAGATGCCGAAAGTGCCGATAATTTCGCCCTGCGCGTTTTTCAGCGGAAGCTTGGTGGAGGAGACCCACGTAATCCGGCCGTCTTCCCACGTTTCCTTTTCTTCCACCCCGATAATGGGCTGGCCGGTGGCGATGATGCGCTGCTCGTCGTCGAACGCCTGCTGCGCGTGGACCGAGGCAAACAGGTCGAAGTCGGTCTTGCCGACCACGTCCTCCGGCCGGTAACCGGTCCATTCCCCGAACGCCTTGTTGACCATGATAAAGCGGGATTCGCGATCCTTGAAATAGATGTTGTCCGTCATGTGCTCCATGAGGTTTTTCAACAAGTATCCAGTATCCTGCATGTAGTCGGACATTCCGTGGCTCCTATTCCTGAGGGCATTGTTAATAAATCAGGGCAACCCATCAACGCCAAAAGGCGATTTATCGACTCCTCTTTCTTTTTCAATCTGCTACCTTCGCGCGCATGGAAAAAAGATTGATCCAGTTAGAATCGCTCGTGGCGCTCCAGGACCAGACCATCCAGAGCCTGAATGAGGAAATTTTCCGCCAGCAGCAGGACATCGCCAAGCTGCTCCGGCGCCTGGAAGCCGTCGAAGAACGCCTGCTCGAATTGAAGGATCAGGCCGATATTGCGGGCAACGAACGCCCGCCCCATTGGTAAAAAATCCAGAATAGGACTAGCACCTCGGAGCGAATCTGCTAAAAACCTGCGCTTGCAACCGTATTGAGGCCCTATGCTAAAAAAACAGACAAAAATCATCTGCACGATCGCCGGAAACCGCTGCGATGTCGACTTTATCCGCCAACTGTACAAAGCCGGAATGAACGTCGCCCGCCTGAATACCGCGCACATCACCACTGAAGAAGCGGACATGATGGTTGAGCGTATCCGCTCGGTTTCTGACAGCATCGGCATCCTGATCGATACCAAGGGACCCGAAGTCCGAACCTCGCAAATGGGCGATACCATCTTTGAACTGACCACCGGCGATATCATCGAGATCGGCGATAAAAAACAGCCTGAAAACGGCTTTATGGTCAACTATGAAGACTTCGTAAGCGAAGTCGGCGTGGGCAGCGATGTCCTGATCGACGACGGCGAAATCCGCCTCTCGGTCCTCGAAAAGAAATCAGGTTTCCTGATCTGCCGGGCGGAAAACAACGGCATCATCAAAAACAACAAGAGTGTCAACACACCCAATATTGAGCTCGGCCTCCCGGCGCTCACCGAAAAAGACGCGAACTTCATCGACTGGGCCACGCGCTCCGACATTGAATTTATCGCCCACTCCTTTGTCCGCAGCCGCGATGATGTGATGGCCATCCAGAGCATCCTCGACATGCGGAAAAGCCCGATCAAGATCATCGCGAAAATCGAAAACCGCGAAGGGGTGGATAACCTCGAATCGATTCTCGACGTGGCCCACGCCGTAATGGTGGCCCGCGGCGACCTCGGCATTGAAATTCCCGCCGAAGAGGTTCCGATCATCCAGAAACAGATGATCCGCACCTGCATCCGCCGCATCAAACCGGTGATTACCGCCACCCAGATGCTGCACTCCATGATCGACAACCCGCGCCCCACCCGCGCCGAGGTGTCCGACGTCGCCAACGCCATCTACGACGGCACCGACGCGGTCATGCTTTCCGGCGAAACCGCGTACGGTAAATATCCGATCGAAGCGGTAACCGTCATGGCGGAAGTGGCCCGCAATGTGGAAAACGAGAAAACGACGCTCAGCTACAAACTGCCCGTCGTTGAGCAGGGCCAGGAACTCGCCCCGCGCAACCACATCTCCAAATCCGCCGTGGCCATGGCCGCAGCGATTCCGGCCAAGGCCATCATCACCAGCACCAAATCCGGCGACACCGCCATGATCTGCGGCTCCTACCGCGGCAAAACCCCGATTTATGCCCTCTCAGCCAGCATCCGCACCGTGCGCGAACTCTCGCTGAGCTACGGCATCTATGCGCGGCGCATTGATATCCCGGCCACCACCATCGAGCTCGCCCAGGACGGCGTGAAACAGCTGATGGATGAAGGGTGCTTCAAAAAAGACGACCTGGTGATGTTTATCGGCGGCGGACATATCTACTCCTCGCACACCAACTTCCTGCTCGTTGATACGCCCTCCACACTGCTCGCCACCTAACCGGACATGATCAAACGGTTCATCGCTTTTTACGGCCCGCACAAGCCGCTCTTCGCGCTGGATCTGTCGATGGCGTTTATCCGCGCCCTGTGCGCGATCCTGATTCCGCTCGTCACCAAACGGCTGTTTGATCTCCGCGAAGCCTCCACGGGCGAACTGGCCGGCACCATCGCGGTGCTGCTGGTCCTGGTGGTGGTGCTCGCCCTGTCCGCCTTCAACAATATCAAATGGGGGCATGTGCTCGGCACCCGCATCGAGACCGACATGCGCGGGGTCCTCTTCCGCCACCTGCAGAAGCTCTCCTTCAGCTATTTCGACAAAACGAAAACCGGGCATATCATGTCGCGCCTCAGCAACGATCTGTTCACGATCTCCGAGGTCGCCCACCATGTCCCCGAGGATATTTTCCTCGCCATCGTCACCATCACCGGCGCCTTCGCCTGCATGTTCTGGATGAATCCCGCACTGGCCGTCATTGCGCTGATTCCGATTCCGCTCATGATTCTCTGCGGGGTGCTTTTCCAGAAGCGCTTCCGCCTCAATGTACGCGCCATGCGCCGCCGCGTCGCGGACATCAATGCCAACATTGAAAACTCGATCCAGGGCATCCGCGAGGTCAAATCCTTCGCCGGCGAACACCACGCCGTGGCGCAGTTCGACGAGGTCAACCACGACTTCCGTGAATCCAAGGAGACCATGTACCACACCATGGCCGCCTTCCACTCCACCATGATGGGCCTCATTCACCTGCATGAGATTCTCATCACCGTGGCCGGCGCCCTCATGGTGTTCAAAGGCACAGCCGGCATTGCCGATGTGCTCGTCTTTCTGATGTTTGCGCGCTTCATGAACAAACCGATCGACCGCATGGTCAACTTTGTCGAACAGTTCGGCCAGGGCGCGGCCTCCTTTGAGCGCTTCACCGAAATTATGGATATCGAGCCCGACATCCAGGACCGCCCCAACCCGGTCGAGCCCGCCCGGATCACCGGCGCCATCACCATCCGCGATCTCTCCTTCGCCTACGAAGGCAACGGCAACCGGGTCCTGAACCGAATCTCCATGGACATCACCGCCGGACAGACCGTCGCGCTGGTCGGCGAATCCGGAGCCGGCAAATCCACCCTTGCCTCCCTGATTCCCCGATTCTACGAAGCCGACGAGGGCTCCATCGCCATCGACGGCGTAGACGTGCTCGACCTGCGCCAGCACTTTCTGCGCGAACAGATCGGCATTGTGCAGCAGTCCCCCTTCCTCTTCGACACCACCATCCGCGACAACATTCTCTTCGGCAACCGCGATGCATCGGACGAGGAAATGATGGCAGCCGCGCGGCAGGCCAACATCCTCGACTTTATCGAGTCGCTACCCGACGGCTTCGATGCCCAGGTCGGCGAACACGGCGTCAAACTCTCCGGCGGACAGAAACAGCGCATCTCCATTGCCCGCGTCTTTCTGAAAAATCCGCCCATCCTGATTTTCGACGAGGCCACCTCGGCGCTCGACACCGAATCCGAACAGCTCATTCAGGATGCCATGGAACGGCTCTGTAAAGACCGCACCACCATCATCATTGCCCACCGCCTTTCCACCGTGAAACATGCCGGCACCATCTATGTCCTGCGCGACGGCGAAGTGGTTGAGAACGGCACCCACGCCGAACTCACCGCGCTGAACGGCTACTACAACACCCTCTATACCAAGAGCCTGTTTTAGATCCGCCCCCATTTTCCATTGTAACGACCCCCTGCCGTCGTTAATACTTCACGTTCAACCAACGTCCATAGGAGGATAAAACATGAAACACCTGCTTACCGGTATTACCCTGTTTTCCCTGATGCTCAGCTCGGCCGTACACGCCCAGATGCGGACCTGGACCGATGTCCGCGGCAACACCATCGAAGCCGAACTCGTCGAAAACATGAACGGCCAGGTCACTCTCATGCTGGCCGACGGCAATGAAACCCATATTTCGATCAGCAACCTCTCCGCGGATGACCAGAAATTTGTACTCGTCAACAGCCCCCCGAATATCAGTATCAGCGTGAATGAAATCACCAGCCGCAGCAGCGAGGGCTTTGCTTTCGAACATCCTGAAAACAGCGACTTCGACCGCGACTTCCAGCTGAAGACCTCCGTCAACCGCTACAAAGTCACCCTGAAGCGCAGCGGCACCATCCCCTACAACAAACCCATCAAGGCCGAGCTTTACGTCATCGGCTACCGGAAACAGACCGAGGAATATTTCATCCTCAGCAAAACCGTTAAGGAATTCACCTTCGGCGAAGGCGAAAACGGGGATGTCTTTGTGTTCGAATCCAACCCGGTCAACACCAAGGTCCTGCAGGGCGTACGCGACCGCGGAACGGTTTATCACGGAAACCTGGTCGCCCTTGTCGACGATCAGGGCCGTGTGTTTGATGTAAAAGGAACCCGCTCCAAAATGGAAGAACACGCCGCTTTCATCCGGAAAGCAAAACCCGGCCTCTCCAT
>JBFJYX010000130.1:0-8060 GCA_041622415.1 Pontiella sp. | reverse complement strand
CTGGGGATTCTCGTCGAATAATGTGATTTCGGTGCGGGATACAACCGATTGGCCAACCAACGCAGCCTTGTCGGTGCTGCGGACGAACTATCTGGCCGGCGCGTCGACGATGTCCACCAGCACAACGAGTGATTCCGGCGAAGGCCGCTCTACGTTGTACACACAGTACGGCTCGTATTCCTCGATCAGCTGGAAAGCGCACGTGGCCATCGAAACCCCGGCAGGCGGCGATCCCAGCCAAAACTATCTTTTCTTCGGCATGGGGCAGAGTCCGGACTCCTCCAGCGGTGACCGCGCATTTATTCGCATGCAGTATGGCGGCGGAGGGGCCGGTGTGCCCCGGTTTTACGTGAACGGTTCTGTCAAAGATTCCTGGCCTTCGGCGATCACTGCTCCCGGAACGGATATCTATATTACCCACAATGTGGATACCGGCACCCTCGTGGCCGAGTTCGACAGTTGGGCCAGCGACGGCACCAGAAGTAACGGAGTCGACTTTACGCTGGTCGTGGATGTGTCGTCGCTCAGTTTTAACAGCGACACAACCGCCGGCCTCTTCCTTACGGCTCAATCCACCGTGACCTTCAGCGATTTCTGGGTCGAAGAATACGTTCCGACCGCTCCGACCATTCCGCTCAACGTGTATGCGTGGCCGGACAGCAATGACATTGTATCGGTTTACTGGGATGAAGAAGCGCTGTCGTCCTCGGGATATAATGTCTATCGTTCGCTGAATGCCTTGAGTAACTTTACGCGGATCGCGACGGGTGTGATGGATACACACTTTGTCGATTCCGATGTCACCAACGGGATTGCCTACCATTACAAGGTGGCCGGTGTGAACTCGTTTGGCGAAGGAGATCTTTCTGATTCGGAATATGCCATTCCGAGCCCCTACCTGATTATCGGCACCGATGCCTCGCAGGTGGAAAAATCAAAATATGAACTGTTTGATGGCAATACCGACACCCTCTTTGGCCTGGATGCATCCGGTTACGCCGGGCTCGACTATGGTCAAGGCAACGAACAGCAGCTGGTGAAAATCCGTTACTATCTCCGGGATGATGCCTGGGGATATTATGATGGCGGTCGCCGGGCGCTGATCCGCAGTGCCGGCTGCATGTTCCAGGGGGCCAATGACCCCAGTTTCTTTGATGCGGTGACGCTTTTCACCATCACGACCAACAACACCGTGATGGGGGAGTGGAATGAATTTACCGTAACGAACACCACACCGTTTCGCTATGTCCGTTATCAGTCCGGCGGATCATTTAATAAAATCAACACGATGGCGGAACTCGAGTTTCTCAAGACGTCGGACTACACGAGCCGGGGAACACCGATTTACTGGCTTTCCGGGTACGGGCTGACGGCAGCCGATGATGAGCTGGACAGTGACGGTGACGGCTTTGACGGCTGGGAAGAATATATCGCCGGCACGGTTCCGACCAATGCCGCCTCCCTGCTGGAAATTATTGCCGGCAGTAACACCGTCGATGGCCTGGTTCTGACCTGGCAGTCGGTGGAAGGAAAAAGCTATTCCCTCCACGCCGATTCGACGCTTTCCGGCCTCGGTGCGGAAGATGTGTTGGCGACGAATATTACCGGGGCTGCAACAAAAACATCGTATACCAACACCGCAACCGCGGGGGATACCATGTTCTACAGAATCTCGGTTCAGTAATTCTCCACAATCCCGTGCCGCCGGAACATGGGTTCCGGCGGCCGAAACATGATTGAAACGCAAGACAGGAACCATCGCATGAAGTCATTGAAAGCCCTCGCCGGGCTGAGTCTGTTATCTGTTTATTCCGGGCTTGTCCCCTCCGTTGTCCGGGCGGCAACGATTGATATTGACGGGCGCCTGGCGGATTCCTCGGAAGCCTGTGCGATGGAGTGGGGGGACAACTCCGGCAGAGGCGATTCCGGAGGATCGGTTTCCGTCGGATCAAACGTCCCGAATGCGGTTTCCGATGATGACGGGACGGTGCAGCTTACGGTCGCGGCAAACATTGCGGACTGGCGCACGCAGTATAGCGCCGGTTCGTATGATGTCGGTGAAGAGTGGAACCTGCGGAGTTCGAGCACGGCAACCACTGCCGAGGGGGCATTCGCACAAGGGGCCTACATTGAAATCAGCCTGGATTCAACAGACGCGTTTTCCTGGGATTCGGTGAGTGCCAGTCTGTGGCGGAACGGCACCGGTGCTGATGACACCTTCCAGTTTGCTGTCGATGCCGACAACGATGGCTTTACGGTCGACGATCTGGTTGGAACCGAGGCGATGCCGGCATCCGGCATCGACGGCGCAACCACGATCTCCTACAGCGGTACAGCGCTTGCGCACGGTGTTACCTCCGGCCGTGTACGCCTTTATTATTGGGGCAATGGCAGCCTCTATGGAAATTTTCACCTGTACGATGTGACGGCCGATTATACCGCTGATTCCGGCACGGTTACCACCAATGCCGGCCAGCCCAACATTGTCCTGATCTTCATGGATGATCTGGGCTACAACGATATCGGTGCCTTCACCTATCCCGACCCGCCGAACCAGTATCCGGTCTCCGGACCCACACCGAATCCGGGCGGCTCGGATGCGGATTTGCCGGATCCGAATGCGGCCTATGGAATCACGCCGCGGATTGACTCGCTGGCGGAGAACGGAATGCAGATGACGCAGTGTTATGCATCTTCGCGGTGCTCCCAGTCGCGGGCATCCCTGATGACGGGGCGTTATGACACGCGCACAGGGGTCACGGCCGTTTTCTACCCGAATCACAGTACGGGATTGAGTACGACGGAAGTGACGATGCCGGAACTGCTGCGACAGCAAGGGTATGCGACGGCGATGATCGGAAAATGGCACCTGGGCTATAATCCCGATAAGCACAATCCCTATCAGATGATGCCGGTGCGGCAGGGGTTCCATGAATTTTACGGATTCCCGCACAGTAACGATATGAACGATCTGCACCTGATCCGCGACGAAACGGTGGAAGAAGCTGACTTTGATTCTGCAACGGAACAGGCGCAGATCACCTGGCGCTATACCGAGGCCGCAATCGACTTTATTCAGCGCGCTTCCGGCGAGGATAAACCCTTCTTTCTCTATATGGCGCACTCCATGACGCACCGGCCCACCTGGCCGTCGGATCGGGAATACACCAATGCCGACGGCTCCGTCTGGCCGAAGTTCCAGGGCACCAGCGGCGTGAGCTATTATTATGACGTGGTCAGGGAAGTGGATCACAGCACCGGCCGGATCATGGACAAACTCGAAGAGCTTGGGCTTACGGATAACACCGTCGTCATCTTCACCTCCGACAACGGACCGTGGACGCGGCTTTCCGGTATGAATCTGACCAGCTATGCGGTCGGCTCTGCTTATCCGCTGCGGGACGGAAAGGGAACCACGTGGGAGGGCGGCTGCCGCGTTCCGTTCCTCGTCAAGTGGCCGGGGCACATTCCCGCCGGTGCGGTTTCCGGCGAGATTACCGGCCTGATTGACCTGCTGCCGACGTTTGTGGAGCTGGCCGGCGGTGACCTGCCGACAGACCGCACGATCGACGGCATTGATCTTTCCGATCTGTGGTCGGGGGAGTCCGGCTGGACTTCTTCCCGCTCGTCGTATGCCCTTTTTAACAACGGTTCGGTGAGTGCGGTTTTGAAAGACGATTACAAACTCCGCGCCGGCAGCCTCTACAATCTGGCTTCCGATATTCAGGAAGCGACCAATATTGCCGCCTCGGCAACGGCTGTAGTGACCGAGCTTGAGGCCGAGTCAGCAGCCATCATGGCATCCTTTGCCGCGGATACAAATTCGCTGGGCACGTTCACGTCCTACGAGGTGCTGCTGTCGACCAATGACCTTTCGGTGGCCGAAGGGGGAACAGCTTCGGTGGGCATCAGCCTGTCGGCCGATCCGGAGACCAACGTAACGGTTACGATTGCTCATTTTACCGGCGATCCCGATCTCGCCATTACCTCCGGGGCAAGCCTGATCTTTACTTCCAGTGATTGGAACACGGCGCAGTTCGTTACGCTGGCTGCCGCAGAGGATGCGGATGCGGAACATTCCGGCGCCACGTTCCGGGTGACGACTGACGACATCGAAGCCGTCCGTAAGCTCTTTGTTTTTGAGGCCGACGATGAAGCCGCGCCCGAAGTACAGGCCCGTCTGGTATGGCCGAGGGGCGGGACCATGGCGGTTTCCAATCAAATGGTCAAGCTGGTGGCCGAGGGCTCCGTTGTGCTCGACGGAACGAATAATCCAGCCGGCACGGTGATGGAATGGACCAGGATCTCCGGACCCGGGGAGGTGGTTTTTACCGATGCCGCGACCAATGAAACGGGCGTCACGTTTTCTTCGAACGGACTCTATTGGATCCGTTTTTCGGCGGAGCATCCATCGGCCGGCAGCTTTGGTTCCGCGGATTTCAAGATTCAGGTCGGGGTGGAGCCGGAGGTGACCGTTGAGACATCGTATGAACATACGCCGACGCTGGTGTATGACGCGACGATCGATACGGACGGTGATGACCGGTGGGAAAACGTGCTGGCTCCGGGCAGCCGCGACTGGACGCTGGACAGCGATGTGGTGCGGACCACGGCCGATCCTGCGGCCCAGCTTTCGTTTATCGACGCCGCGTATGTATTCCCCGGCGGAGCCGCGCCGGACGGTGCGACGTCGGAGGATTTTGATGCCTACAGTACGGGCGACGCGAGTTTTGAGTTCTGGTTTAAGCCGGACAGCCTTCCGCTCAGTTCGCCGCAGGTGCTGTGGGAATCGGGCGGAGCGGTCGGGTCCGGTTTTGTGATTGAAGGGAGCCTGCTTCGGTTTGCGGTGGATGATGCAAGCGGGGCCGTGGCCGAGGGGACGCTGGCGCCATCCGCGGCACGCGACGGGTTTGTTCATTGTATCGGTGTGATTGACCTGGGTGCGGACGAAATCCGGCTATATCTCGACGGGGCGCTGGTGGATACGCAATCGATTCCGGGGGTGTCGGACTGGTGCGGGACGAGTCAGACCGGTCTGGGTACGATGGCCCATTCGAGTGGAGCGGAAACCACGCTGAAGACGCACCTGGGCGGGTATGAATTGCTGTCGGCCACCTATGGCCGGTTTGCCGGGCAGATTGCATGGGTGTCTTTTTATGACCGGGCCCTGACGGGCGCGGAAGTGCTGGCGTTAACCTCCGGGCCGGTGGTGACGAGCACGACCAATTCGGTGCCGACCTATGTCGGCAATGTCGGTCCCGTCGTGTCGGCGGGCGGCGATCAGTCGCTGGACTACACCATCGGCGTGGTACTGAACGGATCCGCCGCGGATGACGGCCTGCCGGGCGGATCGAATCTGACCACATCCTGGCAGCTGGTTTCCGGTGCCGGTGCGGCAGCGTTTGCCGATGATTCATCACCGGTCACGTCAGCCGATTTTGATGAGGCCGGAACCTACGCGCTGCGGCTGGAGGCGGACGACGGCGAGATCAAGGTTTACGATGAAGTGCGCCTCACCGTGGATACACTCACCTATGCGGAGTGGGCGGCAGCGGCCGGACTTCCGGTCGGCGAGGACGGGGCAGAGGATAATCCCGACGGCGACTCCTTTAACAATTTCTGGGAATGGGTGCTCGGCCTGGATCCGGAGGTGGCCGATGCGCCGATCTCTGCGGGAGAGGTCACGTTGGCGGAGGAAACCGATGCCGTCCTTTTCCGGTTTGTCTTTGAGATTCCGCGGGACCGCGTTCCCGGCCTGGGGCTTGCCATCAGTGAGGACCTGAGCGGCTGGACGGTGATTTCGAACCTGGTTCCGCAGATCGAGGTGCTGGATGCGGAGACCGCCCAATGGACCTACGAGCTGGATGTGGATGTGGATGAAAAGTCGGTGCTCTTCGCACGCCCGGTCGGGATGCTGTAGGTCGTCAGTTTATGTGAACCCGCGGTATGGTGCGGCGGGTACAAAAGGAAGGTTGAGAGATGAATGCTCATAATACAAAAGCGGCAATGATCGGGTTTGGGATCATTGCGGGTATGCTGGCGCATACCTCGGGCGCGGTGTCGATTGATATCGACGGCCGCCTGGCAAATTCCACCGAAACGTGTGATCTGGAATGGGGCGATAATTCCGGTCTGTCGGATACGAGCGGCTCCAATCCCGTGGGTTCAAACATGCCTCCGCCGGTGTCGGATGAGGACGGCACCGTTACGCTGACTGTTTCGCCGAATATCCAGGACTGGCGGACCGGCTTCAGCACGGGTTCATATGATCCCGGCGAAGAGTGGAATATCCGCAGCTCGGCGACGGCCACCACCGCGGCGGGTGCTTTTACGCAGGGGGCTTTCATAGAAATCCGGCTCAATTCCGCCGTGAACGGCTGGGAGCTGATTACGCTGAATTCGGTGGATGTCAGCCTGTGGCGCAATGGCTCCGGCGCGGATACCCACTTCCAACTGGCCATCGATGCCGACGGGGATGGGTTCACCACCAACGACCTGGTCGGAGCGGCGGTGACGCCGGCGGACGGAATTGCCGGCGATACGACGATCAGCTATACCGGCGCATCCCTGCCGACCAATACGACGGAGGGGATCGTGCGCCTGTACCACTGGGGAAAGAGCAGCAAGGATGGAAACATGCACCTGTATGATGTTGCGGTTGATTATACCGTGGACGCCGTGGTTGAGGGGCCGCTGCAGTATTTCTCGGACAGCCTGCAGGAGGAGTCGAGCGTGACGAACCAGTTTAACCCGAGCAGCCTGCAGGCCGAGGGGTACTGGTATTTCTCGACCAATGCGGTAATCCCGGTGCGGGATACCACGGACTGGCCGACCAATGCCGCGTCGACTGTGCTGCGGACCAATTTCCTGGCCGGCGCGTCGACGATGTCGACCAGCACGACGAGCGATGGGGGCGAAGGGCGCTCCACGCTGTGCACGAAGTTCGGGTCCTATTCTTCCAGCAGTTGGAAGGCGCATGTGGCCATCGAAACGCCGACGGCCGGTGATCCCGTCCAGAATTATCTTTTCTTCGGTTTGGGCCAGAATCCGGACAGCGGGGATCGCGCCTACGTCCGCATGCAGTATGGCGGCGGAGGTTCCGGTCTGCCGCGGTTTTATGTGAACGGCTCGGTTGCCGATTCGTGGGGCTCGGCGGTTACCGCACCCGGCATGGATGTGTATCTCACCCATAACGTGGATACCGGGGTCCTGGTGGCGGAGTTTGATGCCTGGGCGAGCGACGGCACGAGAAGCAACGGGGTCGACTTTACGCTGGTGGCCGATATTTCGTCGCTGAGCTTCAACGCCGACACGGAAGCGGGCATTTTCTTTACGGCGCAATCCACCGTGACGTTCAGTGATTTCCGGGTGGAGGAATATACCCCGACGGCGCCGACCATTCCGCTGAATCTGTATGCCTGGCCGGATCTGCCGGACAGCGTTACCGTGCGCTGGGACGAAGAGTCGTTGTCGAGCGGGGGCTATAATGTTTACCGCTCGGTGGGCGATGAAAGTGCATATGTCCGGATTGCCTCCGGTGTGATGGATACGAGTTATGCGGATACCGATGTGACCAACGGCGTTACGTATTACTATCAGGTGGCCGGTACGAACGGATTTGGTGAAGGGCCGGTTTCGACTTCCGAGTTTGCGGTTCCGAACCCCTATCTCATTATCGGGTCGGAGGCCTCGCAGGTGGACAAGTCGAAATATGAGCTGTTTGACGGCGATCTCGATACGCTCTTCGGGCTGAACGCCGCCGGCTATGCGGGACTCGACTATGGAGAGGTCAATGAGCAGCAGCTGGTGAAGATCCGCTACTACCTGCGCAACGATGCCTGGGGGAACTATGACGGCGGCCTGCGGGCGGTGATCCGCAGTGCCGGCTGTATGTTCCAGGGCGCAAACAGTGCCGACTTCAGCGATGCCGTGACGCTCTATACCCTGACGACCAATAACACCGTCATGGCTGAGTGGAACGAGTTCTCGGTCACGAATGCCACCGCCTTCCGGTATGTTCGTTTCCAGACCGGCGGGTCATTCAATAAGATAAACACCAT
>JBFJYX010000129.1:0-8131 GCA_041622415.1 Pontiella sp. | reverse complement strand
CCGCTGCACGGCGGCGCCAACCAGCACGTGATCGAAATGCTTGAGCACATCATTGCCGAAGACGGCGGCGATGTGAAACGCGTGATTGAGCGTGCGAAAGATAAAAATGATCCGTTCCGCCTGATGGGCGTCGGACACCGCGTCTACAAATCGTACGACCCGCGTGCAAAAGTGGCGAAGGCCATGTGTAAAGATGTGCTGGACGCGCTGGGCGTGAGTGATCCGCTCGTGGACCTCGCACAGGAACTCGAAGACGCCGTATTGGCGGACGACTATTTCGTAGAGCGCAACCTCTACCCGAATATTGATTTCTACACCGGCCTGACCTATCGCGCGATGGGCATCCCGACCGATATGTTTACGGTGATGTTTGCCATCGGCCGTATCCCCGGCTGGATTGCACAGTGGCTCGAAATGCGTGAAGATCCGCACGGACGCATCGGTCGTCCGCGTCAGATCTACACCGGCCACACGCAGCGTCCGGTGGAATAAGCAGGAAACTAAATGAGCAAGAACCGAAATGCCGGCCGCCATCAGGCGTTCGAGCTGAGCTTTCTGGAGAAGGTCTCGGAACGCCTGCCGGAGGATGTTGAAATCCTCCAGGCACTGGCGGATCTCTACACCAAAACCGGTAAGTTTCAGGAAGGGCTCGACATTGATGTCAAGCTGAGTCACCAGCTCCCGAACGACGATCTGGTCTGGTATAATCTGGGATGTTCCTATTCCCTGACGAACCAGCCCGATCTCGCGTTCGAGGCGCTGACCAGAGCCGTCGAGCTTGGCTATGCCGATTATGACTGGATGAAATCCGACAGCGACCTGAACAATCTGCATGCGGACCCGCGGTTTGAATCGCTGCTGAGCTGGCTCTATACCGCCTGCAACGAGGAAGAGTAGCCGCGCACCGGAATCGGGGCGGGGTAAGACGCGCGGATTCTGATCCGCGCTCTTTCGTGGTCATTAGTGGTTTTAAATGCGGGCGTTTCTGAGCTACATTCACGACTCTTTTCCAGCGTTTGGAAATTTTTATTGGAGGGGTTGAATGAGCGGAAAATCAGAATGGATGAAGCGCGGAGTGTATCTCGGCGACGATGTGGACTGCACCAAGATTGCAGCCGATGCCGTCATTCATCCCGGTTGCCGTATTCAGGGATCCGAAACGTCGATCGGCCCGGGCTCGGAGCTCGGCGCGGAATCGCCGGTCACGATAAACAACTGCCAGCTGGGCCGGGGCGTTCGGCTTCAGGGCGGCTTTTTTACGAACGCGGTATTTTTTGACGGTGCCAATATGGGCGACGGTGCGCATGTACGGGCCGGGACCATTCTGGAGGAAGAGGCCAACGGTGCGCATACCGTCGGGCTCAAGCAGACCATCTTCCTGCCGTTTGTCACAGCCGGCAGCCTGATCAATTTCTGCGATGTCCTCATGGCCGGCGGCACGAGCCGGAAAAACCATTCCGAGATCGGCTCGTCCTATGTGCACTTCAACTTCACGCCGCATCAGGATAAAGCCACCGCCTCATTGATCGGCGATGTGCCGAACGGGGTTTTTCTGGACCGGCAGCCCATCTTTCTCGGCGGACAGGGCGGGCTCATCGGCCCCGCAAAAATCGCCTACGGCACGGTGATCGCGGCCGGCGGCGTGTGCCGGCAGGATGTGCCGGAGGAAAATAAACTGCATATTCCCAAAGCGCCGAAATCCGGAACGCACACCTATCAGACCGGCATCTACCGCCGCTCCGGCGCGCTCATTCGTAAAAACCTGGAATACATCGGGAATATTTTTGCGCTGCGGGAATGGTATCGCGTAGTGCGCAGTTGTTTTGTGCGCGATGCGTTCGACCGGGCCGTGCTGGACGGCGGCCTTAAAAATCTCGACCTCGTGCTGAATGAACGGATTAAACGCCTCGGCGACGTGGCCGTAAAATTCGAATACTCCTTCCAATGGCTGGAAAAACGCGGCGGCAGCGCCCGCGAAATTGAAACACAGAAACGCTTTAACGCGCAATGGCCGGAAATCAAGGCCGCACTCGAGAATCTCCGTTTCCAACCTCTGGAACGCCTGCAGGAATTTGAGGTGAAAACGACGTATATTGAAACCGTGCAGGCGCTGGACCCGGAGCTGCGTGAAGTGGGAAAAGACTGGCTGCAATCGATGGTGGATCAAACAACAGGACTGTGGAAATAACGATGGGAAAACTTTTCGGAACAGACGGGGTTCGCGATCGGGCGAACCAGGGCAATATGACCGTTGAAACGGCCATGAAAATCGGCCGCGCCGTGGCCTTGAAATTCAAGGATCAGAATAATCCGGAGGAATGGCCGGCCGTCGTGATCGGCCGCGATCCGCGCCTGAGCGGCGCGATGCTGGAATCGGCCCTGGCGGCGGGCGTCTGCTCCGCGGGCGTCGATGCGCACCTGCTCGGCATCGTTCCGACGCCGGCGGTGGCGGCCGTCGCCGCGCAGACCGGTGCAGTAGCCGGCCTGATGGTTTCCGCCTCGCATAATCCCTATTTTGATAACGGCATCAAGGTCTTCAAAGGCGACGGGTTTAAGCTCTCCGACGCGGAAGAGGCTGAAATTGAAGATTTGTTTTTCAGCGAAAACCCGGAACTGCCGTTGGACGATAAAGTCGGCGCGGTTTATCAGCTCGGCAATTCGACGGAGGTCTATGCCGACTTCTGCCTCGGCACGGTTGAGGATGACCAGCTGCTGCGCGGCCTTAAACTGGTGCTGGACTGCTCCAACGGGGCCACCAGCAATTGTGCTGAACAGATTTTCTCCGAACTCGGCGCCGAGGTGACCGTCATCCACAATCAGCCCGACGGAATTAATATTAACGACAACTGCGGCTCGCAGCATACCGAAGACCTGCAGCGCAAAGTGAAAAAGCTTAACGCCCATGCCGGGCTGGCGTTCGACGGCGACGGCGACCGGCTGATTGCGGTCGATGAAACCGGAACCGAGCTGAGCGGCGACCAGATTATGGCGATCTGCGCAAGGTCCTATAAAAAGACCGGTGACCTGAAAAACAATACGGTCGTGGCGACGGTGATGAGCAATGTGGGATTCCATGCGGCGATGAAGGCCAACGGGATCAAAACGGAGACGGCCGGAGTGGGGGACCGCATGGTGCTTGAGCTGATGAAAGCCAAGGGCGCGGTGCTCGGCGGCGAGGATTCGGGCCATATGATTTTCCTGGACTGCCATACGACCGGGGACGGGATTGTCTCCGGCATCAAGCTGGTCCAGACCCTGAAACAGTCCGGCAAAAAACTTTCCGAGCTGGCCGGTATTATGACGCCGTTTCCGCAGCGGCTGATCAATGTGGATGTGGCGCGGAAACCGGACATCGCTGAAGTTCCAGCCCTTGGAAAAGCCGTTGAAGAGGCGGAGGCGGAACTCGGTGATGAGGGGCGCGTGCTGATCCGCTATTCCGGCACGCAGCCGATGTGCCGCGTGATGGTGGAAGGTCCGACCGAAGAAATCACCAATGCTCTGGCTGAAAAGCTGGCGGACGTAGTGAAAAGTGAGCTGGGTTGATGGGCAGCATTCTTCAGGCGCAGCAGATTAAACGCATCTACCGGGTCGGCCAGACCACGCTGGATGTGCTCAAGGGCGTTTCGCTGGAGGTCAACGAGGGCGAAACCCTGGCGATTATGGGGGAGAGCGGCTCCGGCAAAAGCACCTTGCTTCATGTGCTCGGCGGCCTCGACCGGCCGGCCGGCGGGTCGGTTTCTTTCCGCGATCAGAATGTATACCGCATGTCGCCCGCCAAGCTGGCCCGGTTCCGCGGCGAAAATGTGGGTTACGTATTCCAGTCGTTTCACCTGCTGCCGGAACTCGATATTGTGGAAAACGTTGCGCTGCCGGCCATGGCGCAGGGATCAGCCAAAGCAGCGAAGGAGCGGGCCCGCGAACTTCTGACGGAAGTCGGGCTGGCGGACCGCATCGGCCACCGGCCGCAGGAACTGTCCGGCGGCGAGCGCCAGCGGGTCGCCATTGCGCGCTCATTAATCAACGAACCGGACCTCATTTTTGCCGACGAACCGACCGGAAATCTGGATTCCGCAACGGGGGAAAAAGTGTTGAATTATTTGTTTCAACTGATCGAGGCAAGGAGGCATACTCTCGTGCTCGTTACTCATTCCAGAGAAGTGGCATCGCGCTGTTCGCGGAAACTTTTCCTGAAGGACGGGGTACTCGTTTAGGTTCGGGCGGACCCGATACGGGCAGAATGATGAAGGGCAGCGGGCAGACCCTGCCGTTCAGCGATGATTCGGCCTCAATATCACCTGCCTGTTTTATTTTTGGAGACTTACATGAAGATTTATTTAAGCGGCAAACTGGTTGATGAGAAGGATGCGGTGGTTTCCGTATTCGATCACGGACTGCTATACGGAGACGGCGTATTTGAAGGTATCCGCGCCTACAACGGACGCGTATTCCTGCTGGATGAGCACATCGACCGGCTCTACGACTCGGCCAAGGCCATCGCCCTCAATATTCCGCTGACGCGGGAAGAGATGACACAGGCGGTCGTGGACACCTGTAAAGCCAACGCGATTTCTGACGGATACATCCGTCTGGTCGTCACCCGCGGTACCGGCACACTGGGCCTGAATCCGTACCTCTGCGAAAAGGCGGAGATCATCATTATCGCGGCGAAGATTCAGCTCTATCCGCAGGAACTCTACGATAACGGCCTGAGGATCGTCACCGTCGGTACCGTGCGTAACCATCCGGAAGCCATCAACCCGCGAATCAAGAGCCTGAACTATCTGAACAACGTCATGGCCAAGATTGAAGCCATCAACGCCGGCTGCATGGAATGCCTGATGCTGAACCATAAAGGCGAAGTGGCCGAAGCCTCCGGCGACAATGTGTTTGTCGTCAAAAACGGTGTGCTCACCACGCCGCCGAGCACCTGCGGCGCGCTCGAAGGCCTGACCCGGAACAAGGTCATGGAAATTGCGCGGGCCGCCGGATACGAAGTCCGCGAGGCGCCGATGGCGCGCTATGACCTCTATGTGGCCGACGAGGTGTTCCTTACCGGCACGGCGGCGGAAATCATCTCCGTGGTCGACATCGATAAGCGCGAGATCGGCGACGGCAAACCGGGTAAAATCACCAGCCAGCTGGCGGAGCTTTACCATCAGGCCGCGCGCTCCGAGGGTGAGCCCATCGCCTGACGCCCGGGTGCTGAGGACGTAGAATAACCACGGCGTTCGGTGCAGAACCGGCGGCCGTGGTTTTTATTTAAATCAAAGGTTTGCACTTCGCCGATGCAACGAATTACCCTTTTGGTTGTCTGAAGGAAAAACAGGATTATTTGATGAAATGTGAATGCTGCCATGAAGCAGAGGCGACGATCCATCTCACGCAGGTTATTGACGGTGAGGTGAAAAAACTCAATCTGTGCCAGGTCTGCGCCCAGAAAAACGGCATCGACCTGAATTCGCCGATTTCGATTACCGATGTACTGCTCGGGCTGGGTAACCAGCAGAGCGAGAGTACGCCGCCGACGGATGAATCGGTCTTTGACCTCAGCTGCAGCCGATGCCAGATGACGCGCGCGGAATTCAAAAAGCGCGCCCGGCTCGGCTGCCCGGAATGCTACAACGCGTTCATGGGCGAGCTCAACGCCATTACCCACGCCATGCACCACAGCCGGCAGCATGTCGGCAAAATTCCGGCACGGCAGGGGAATGAGGCGCGCATTACCGCCCAGATCGCCGCGCTGCAGAAAGACATCGAAACCGCGATTGCCAAAGAAGAATACGAAACCGCGGCGAGCCTGCGGGATAAAATCAAACGGCTGAAGGAAGTTACCTCGTTTACTCAGGAGGGGGAATCCGATGACGCTTGATGATATGGTGCAACGGCACGGCAGCTGGCTGGAAGCCGGCGTGGATGAAGGTCCGGTAATCAGCAGCCGCATCCGGCTTGCGCGCAATGTGGAGAACTACACCTTTCCCGGCTGGGCGAGCGAAGAGGAAAACCACGCGGTCTGGACGCAGACGAACGAAATTTTCAATGCACTCGAAACGCCCTATCTCTCATGGAGTATGCGCGACACCAGTGCCATCGATAAAGAGATCCTTTTTGAGCGCCATCTGATCAGTCAGGAACTGGCGCAGCAGGATGACAGCTGCGGCGTATTTGTTACGCCGGATGAATGCATTTCGATCATGGTCAACGAAGAGGACCATATCCGCATTCAGTCGCTTCAGCCCGGGCTGAATCTGCGCGGGGCATGGGAAGCCGCGGACAAAGTGGATGATGTGCTGGAATCAAAACTGACCTATGCATTTTCTCCAAAGCTTGGATACCTGACGTCGTGTCCCTCCAATGTGGGCACCGGTATGCGTGCATCGGTGATGCTGCACCTGCCGGCACTCGTGCTTATGGAAGAGATGGATCCGGTGATTAACGGAATCTCGAAAATCGGCCTGGCGGTCCGCGGTATGTGGGGCGAGGGCACCGAAGCGGCCGGCAATATGTTTCAGGTCTCGAACCAGATTACACTCGGCCGGCGCGAGGATGAAATTATTGCCCACCTCGAGCAGATCGTACTGGAACTGATCGACCACGAAAACAATGCCCGCATCCGCCTGATGGATGAAAAATCGGCCGTGGTGGAAGACCACGTGGCGCGCGCATTCGGCATCCTCTCCAATGCCCGGCTGATGACCAGCGGTGAAGCGCTGAACCTGCTCTCCACCCTGCGGCTCGGCCTCGACCTGAATATGCTCAATCAGTTCTCGCGGCGGGAGCTGGATATGATGTTTATTTCCATCCAGCCCGCGCACCTGCAGAAGCTGGAAAAAAAGGATCTGGAACCCGACGAACGTGATGTTACGCGTGCCGCAATGTTGCGCGACTTCATGGAAAATGCTACTGATTCCGACAGTAAAACTTAAAGGCGGATTTATGGACAATTTTACACCAAGGGCGCAGCAGGTACTGCAGCTGGCGCGAAAAGAGGCCGACCGGTTTAATCATGGCTATGTCGGCACCGAACATATCCTTCTGGGGCTCATCGCTTTGGGTCACGGCGTTGCGGTGAATGCGCTGCAGGCGCTGGGCATCGATCTGGCTTCCGTTCGTATGGAAGTGGAAAAAGCCGTCGGCACCGGCCCGGAAACCAAAACGATCGGTAATATTCCGTTTACCCCGCGCGCAAAGAAAGTGCTCGCCCTTTCGGCCAGCGAAGCACGCGGCCTGGGCCACAGCTATGTCGGCACGGAGCACATTCTGCTCGGGCTCCTGCGCGAGGGCGAGGGGATTGCCGCACGCGTCCTGGAAAACCTCGGTGTGGACCTCGATGAAACCCGCTATGAAATCATGAAGACGCTCGATCCGGATTATGACCCCGCATCGGAAGGCGAATACGAAGATGAAGCCGGTGAACCGGAACCGCCCCAGATGGGAGGCGGACAGCCCCGCGGAAAAGGTAAAACCAAAACGCCGGCGCTCAATACCTTCGGGCGCGACCTCACTAAACTGGCGAAGGACGGCGAACTTGATCCGGTCATTGGACGCGTCGACGAAATTGAACGCGTGATCCAGATCCTGTGCCGCCGTACCAAAAACAATCCCGTGCTGCTGGGCGAAGCCGGCGTGGGCAAAACCGCCATTGCGGAAGGCCTGGCCCAGGCTATTCAGGAAGGCAATGTGCCGGACCTGCTGATCGATAAAAAAGTGATCACCCTCGACCTCGCGCTGATGGTTGCCGGCACCAAATACCGCGGCCAGTTCGAAGAGCGCATCAAAGCGGTCATGGATGAGATCCGCAAAGAGAAAAATATTATCCTCTTCCTGGACGAGCTGCACACCATCGTCGGTGCCGGTTCTGCGGAAGGCACGATGGACGCGGCCAATCTCATCAAGCCGGCGCTGTCGCGCGGCGAGCTGCAATGCATCGGCGCCACCACGCTGAAGGAATACCGCAAATATATTGAAAAAGACGCGGCGCTCGAACGCCGTTTCCAGACCGTGAACGTCAAGGAACCGTCGGTGGAAGATGCCATCGAAATCCTCAAAGGCCTGCGCGGGAAATATGAAGAGCATCATCATGCCACCTTTACGGATGAGGCGATGAAGGCCGCCGTTGAATGTTCGGCGCGTT
>JBFJYX010000128.1:0-8136 GCA_041622415.1 Pontiella sp. | reverse complement strand
GGCGCCGTCGCCGACGGCCATGCCGTCGATCGTCAGATCCAGGTTCAGGGCCAGGTCCTCGGGCTTTTTATAGACGGGTCCCCCGAGTTCCGAACGAACCGACAAACGCGTGAACTGAATATTTTCCGGCACATTCTGCTGAACTTCTTCAAGCAGGGTGAGGAAGGATTTCTGGGATGCCTGCCATCCGTCAAAGAGATCCATAATCTGGCCGGTGGTGGTCAGGCCCGACTTGTCTTCGCGGTAGTCATTCAGACGCGGCTCATAGTTTTCCCAAACGATGCGGGCGGATTCCAGCTGGGCTTTCAGATTGCTTTGGTAGACCACAAAAAAGGCGAGCAGGACCAAAACCAGCACAGCCGGGGCCCCGATACCGAGGGTCAGAATAAACCCGCGGCTCACCACGCCCTGATAGCGCAGCTCATTTTTTTTGATTAAATTGACACGTGGATATTTCATCAGGCGTTCATACCTCCTATTGCGGCACCGATCGCTGCCGTAAACCGGGTGGCCTGCCGGATCATTTCTTCAGGAACCGCTGCCGCGTCGTATTCAATATTTTCGAGCGGATTCCAGGTCTGCACCTTCATGCCCAGTGTGCGGCCGATCTCTTCGGCCCAGCCGGACATCAGGCTCATGCCGCCGGACAGATAGAGTTTGGTAATGCGGGTGCCCTGATGGCGCTCCATAAAATCCTTCGAAATGGAAAGCTGTTTAATGTGCGGCGCCAGGATCGAAGTAACGGAGGCTGAAATGTTCACGGAGGCATCGCTGAGAATGGAGGTCACCAGTTCTTCATCCAGCCCCAGTTCGGCCGCCAGTTTTTCCCGCAGGATTTTTGCCCCGAACGCCAGGCGTCCAACGAGCATCGGCGTGCCGTTGGCCACAAATACAAAATGACTGATCCGCTCGCCGCACTCCATGACGCAGACGGTGGATCCGGAATCCCCGGCCTGCTGCGCATGCAGAAAGGCGGTCAGGAATGAGAGACCCGCCACTTCGAGCGATGCCGGTGCCGGAGGTCCTCCGGGAAACATACCGAGCATACGCGAGGCGTCGCGGTCGGGAATGGCGGCGGCAAGAAATGTGGAATCCTGCCGGCCCTCACCGCGTTTCACCAGACAGGCCGATACGCGGTATTCATCTGAAACATTGAGATGCTTTCTGATCTTATCGTCCGGAATCAACGGCCCATCCGTCTCCGCAACGGATTTGATCATGCGCACCACGGCGCGGTCGCCCGTATAGGTAAGACATCCATAGTTGCTGGCCAGGTTGCGCGGCAGCTGGAGCCGTCGGGGCTCCTCGCTGAAATCTACCGGAGGCAGAAGGTCGAGGCCGGTCAGTACCACGGTTCCCTTATTCTCCTTGAGTCGAACCACCTTGGTGGCTGTCGTTGCAAAATCAACCCCGACCAAGTCGGAAGACCGGGATTGCGAACGATCTTTTTTGGTTTTTTTCTTTAACATAGTTGCTTCCTTCCTGTGCATCCCGAGCTGAACAACCCCTGTCCGCTCTCCCTGATACGGGATGCGCATACAGCTAAAGCAGTATCCATACCATGATCATCATCCAATTTACCTCTTGCTATAAGAGGGGCGATTTACCAATCATATGCGCGTTAACTTTACGGCAAGGAATGAAAGAACCGAGGTCTGTCCGTGAGCGAATTGAGTAAACATCCCGACTCCGCTGATTCCGTCATCGAATCTGATAAGACCTCGTCGCCGTGGGTGATGCTCACCACCATGGTGCTGCTCATCTGCGCACTGACGCTGACCGGCCTGATGATGCTGAACTATGCGTTTGCCCGGCGACCGGCCATGGACGGGACCGCGGATGCAGAAGAATCCGGAAGGCCGCGTCTTTCCCTGCTGCCGTCGTTCCCCAAACGGCCTGCCGCTGCAGAAGCGGAAATGAAGGAAGAAAAAGCCAAAGGAAGCTTCAGCGGACTGTTCGGCACCCCGGAAGGCAGCGTGCGCTGGCCGAACCTCAAGCTGATCGGCTTCGGCACCTCAACGGACGGGAAAGAATCCTTTGCCATCATCAACAACCGGCAATACCACGCCGGACAGATGATCAGCGGCAAGGTCATGCTGCTCGAAATCCGGGCGCATGATGTGGTTGTCGAGTATCAGGGCGAAACCCGGAACCTGACGGTAGACACCCAGCGTTAGTCAACGGCCGTGCGCGCTTTTATTTTTTCAAGTGCGAGGTCGTAATCGTCCGCCTCCACCAGATAGGTATGGCATCGGCTTCCGCTCACCTGCTCGGCCCGGTCAATCACCCCTTTATTAAGCGGGTTCAGAACCGCGACCAACAGATTACGGCCCAGAAAACCGAACGGCAGCACACCGTCTTTTTTATAAAACTCTTCGGGAAGCGCGTTGGCCGCGTCATCTTCAATTTCAAAATTTGAGAGCTGAACAAAAGGGATCTCCGCGCGTTCCGATAGAAAATTGAGAATGCGCGACGTATTGGGGAACCCCCGGTCTTTCAGCACATGCAGGACACTCGCGGGCACACCCAGCGCCTTGGACGACACCTCGGTCAGGTCGTGCAGCACCGTAGAATATTCATCCTGGCTCAGCTGGTCTTCTTCGTAAAGCTTCCAGGCCAGGGCCAGTTCCTCGGTTACATCGATCTCCGGCGTTTCGGTCCGCGGCGGGATTTTTTCCGCCGGACTCTCCTCTGCAGCGGCCGGTTCCGGACTGGCCTGATGAACCCCTTTGAGCGTGCGCAGGCGGGCCTGCTGGGCCGCGGCTTCCGAAGGATGCGACTCCACAAAACGACCCAGCTGGTTTTCCAGATAAGCAAACAGCTTTGGATCTCCGGTATCCGCCGCAAAATCAACCATTCGGCCGAGGTAATCAAAGGCCCTGTCCGGCAACCCGTTGTTCAGGTTGGCGGTATAGAGTGCTTTGAGCGCATCCACATCATGAGGCATCACCTCAAGGATCTGCTCCAGCATGGCAATACTGTCGGCTAAATTCTGTTCTGACATACTATGATCTCCCGTTTCCTGCGGACAGATATAGCAGGTTGCAGGCCATTTCGCCCGGGACCTCATCAAAAATTGCCAATCCCGTTGACGCGGGATCGACCGGCCGCGCAAAAAAAAATCGCGATGCTCTATCTCATATACAGAGCTGATTACGCATTTTTCAGCTGCTCCTTCTCGCTGAGGGCCAGTTCGGCACGGGAACTGCTGTATTAAGCGCGTTGATTTTTTAATTTGGGATCGGATCTATGAACACAAACTCTAATAACCTGATGGACTGCCTCAAGCGGATACGCCCGATTGAAGCCGAAATTTACGATGCCGCGCTTCTGGAATCCGAACAGACCAATATACCGCTGGAGCAGCTGCTGCTCCAACAGGGGGTTGTTTCCGATGTCGACCTCGTGCTTGCTACGGCGGACTATCTGGAAATCCGGCCGATCGGACTGAGCGCCTATACGCTAAACATGGACCTGATCGACCTGCTGAATAAAGAGCGCTGGCAGGAACTCAAGGCCCTGCCGATTGCCAAAATCGGCAATACCCTCACGGTCGCCATGGCTGATCCGTTCGACCTTTCCTGCCGCGATACGATCACCGCTTCGACCCAGCTCGAACTCAGCCCGCTGGTTGCCCTGGAAGAGGAAATTCTCGCACTGTTGAAAAAAAGCGATGAAGAGAATGCCCAGGGATTGGAAGATATCCTGCGCGATATGGCCGACGAGAGCGATGTCGAGCTCGGCAAAGAGGCCCTCGACGAAGAAAACCTCGACGATATGCTGGAAAATGCCGGCGACGCACCGGTCATCCGTATCGTCAACTCCATCCTGATTGAAGCCCTGCGCAAAGGGGCATCCGATATTCATATTGAACCGATGGAAAAAACCGTGCGGCTGAGAAACCGTATTGACGGCGTCCTCTACGAATCCCCCAGCCCGCCGAAAAATCTGCAGAACGCCATTATCTCGCGCCTGAAAATCATGTCGCAGCTCGACATTGCCGAACGCCGGGTGCCGCAGGACGGCCGCTTTAAAATCAAAGCCCTGGGCAAAGAGGTCGATATCCGTGTGAGCATGCTGCCGACGGTGCACGGGGAAAAGATCGTAATGCGTATTCTGGACAAGAGCGCCCTGGTTCCCAACCTTGAAGCGCTGAACCTCGACAAGCTGTCGCTGGAAAACTTTGAATATGCGCTGGCCCAGCCGTACGGCATGATTCTGGTGACCGGCCCGACGGGTTCCGGTAAAACCACCACACTCTATTCCGCCCTGCAGGAACTCAACACCATCGGCCGCAACATCATCACCACGGAAAACCCGGTGGAGTATCAGCTGCACGGCATCAATCAGGTGCAGATCAACCCCAACGTAGGTTTAACCTTTGCCTCCGCTCTTCGATCCATTCTTCGTCAGGACCCGGACGTGGTCATGGTCGGGGAAATCCGCGATGCCGAGACCGCCACCATTGCCGTCGAAGCCGCGCTTACGGGTCATATGGTATTGAGCACCCTGCATACGAATGACGCGGCCGGGGCCATCGCCCGTCTGGTGGACATGGGCATCGAACCGTTCATGCTGGCGTCTTCGCTGCTGCTCACCCAGGCGCAGCGCCTCTACCGCAAGCTCTGCCCGGTCTGTAAGAAACCGATCGATATCCCCACTGAAGTACTTGAACGCAACCGCATCGACCCCGCCACCATGCAGAACGTCCAGTTCTACGAAAAAGCCGGATGCCCGAAATGCAACAGCATCGGCTACAAGGGCCGCGGCGGCGTCATGGAAATCCTGCTGATCAACGAAATGCTGCGAAAAACCATTCTATCCAACGCGGAGGCGGATGCCATCAAACGCATCGGCATCGAAAACGGAATGCACACCCTGCGCGAGGCCGGCCTGGACCGCGTACGCGAAGGCCTGACCTCCATTGAAGAAATTATGCGTGTAACCAGCGAACATTAAGGAAGACCACCATGCCGAAAAAGGAAAACAAAGCTAAGGGCGGGTTGCCCGTTGTACGCGGAGCCCGCAAAATCAGGTTGAAGGAACTCTCCCCGTTTACCCGCCAGGTCTCGGCCATGCTCTCGGCCGGTATGCCGCTCGTGCAGACGCTGTCCGCCATGGAAGACCAGACCACCGATAAAAATTTCAAACCCGTCATCCAGGGCATTCGTTCCCGGGTCGAAGGCGGGGCCATGTATTCCGAGGCCCTCGCGTTTTATCCCGGCGTTTTCGATGAACTGTACGTCAGTATGATCCGCGCCGGCGAAGTGGGCGGCATCCTGCCGGATGTCTGCGCCCGTATTGCCGTCTTTCTTGAAGCCAGCAACAAGCTGCGCTCCAAAGTAAAATCCGCCATGATGTATCCCACCGTCGTCATGGTGGTGGCCATCGGTCTGGCCACGGCGCTGATCATGTTTGTGGTTCCGGTCTTTGCGGAAATGTTCTCCGATTTCGGCGGGGATCTGCCCGGCCTGACGCAGGCCCTGCTCGACTTCAGCAACCTGCTGACCGCCTACTGGTATATCGCGCTGGCCATTGTGATCGGTCTGGTCTACGGCTTCAAACGGTACAATGCAACCGATCGGGGGCAGTATAAGGTGGATGAGTTCCGCCTGCGGTTTCCAATCCTTGGAGAACTGGCCACCAAAGTGGCGGTCAGCCGCTTTGCCTCCACCTTCGCCCAGCTGCTGCACAGCGGGGTTCAGATTATGGAATCGCTCGAAATTGTCGGACTGGCTACCGGCAACCGCGTCATCGGCGATTCCCTGCTCGCCGCAAAGAAAACAGTCGAAGAAGGGCAGCCGCTGTCCTCCGCCCTCGAGAACAACAAATTTTACCCGCGCATGCTGATCCATATGCTCTCCGCCGGCGAAAAAACCGGCCAGGTGGATGAGATGATGGATAAGGTGGCTCAATTCTATGAAGACGAAGTGGAAACTATGGTAGCCGGTCTGACCTCCATGATTGAACCGCTGCTCATGGTGTTCATCGGCGGCATCATCGGCACCATCGTGGTTGCGATGTTCCTCCCGATCTTCAAGATGAGCGAAGTCGTAATGTAGGCAGCGTTCCGACGCAGCAGCATCAGGAAAAAATGTATAAATCCATCGCACAACCCACGTGGCCGGAGCTGACCGCGATACTGCTGGCCCGGCTCGGCTTCCTGTGGCTGCTGGTCCTGTTTTCCCTGCTGCTGCCCGGAAGCAACGCGGCATTTTATGCCCTGATGGGGATCGCCTTCACGATCACGATCCCCTACTCCCTGTGGCTCGAAAGCAAACTCAGGAGCTCGCAGTTTGCCCCCCTGCAGTTTCTCGTCGACCTGGTACTGGTCACCGGGCTGGTCTACTTTACCGGCGGCCTGCACAGTGAACTGACCCTGCTCTATCCGCTCGTCATCCTCTCCGCCGGCATTGTGGGCACGCCCCGGCAGGCCGTCCAGATTACCGTACTCGCCGTGATGGTGTACACCCTCATGGCCGTCCTGCTTTCCAACCATTGGATCGTTGAATACCGGCCGCTCGACTTTTCCGCCGGCATAAACCATCCCGCACTGAATATAGGTTTGAGCATACTCACCTTTATTCTGTTCGGCGGGGCCGGCGTCTATATTGCCAAACGGTGCAACCATACCGTGACCCATCGCCGCGAGCTGACCGGAACCGCCACCGCCCTGCTCGAAGGCCTCCCGGTTCCGGCGCTGCTGCTGGACCGCGAGGGCGATATCCTCTTTCTCAATGACGAAGCCTGTGCGCTGCTCAATGCCGACCGCAACCGGCTCGAGGCCCGTCCCTATTCCGAACTGCTGGCCGACGAACCGATGGACATTCCGGAACACCACGGCCCCGCCGTTGTGCTCAACCGGTTTGGCAAAAGCCCGCTTCCGGTAACCTATCACTCCCGCGACATCCAACTGCTGGAAACCGCACTGCCCGGTTCCCGCGGCCGGGCCAATGAAATGCGATCCCTTACCCTGCTCACCTTCACCGACATTTCCCGGGCGCTCAGCACCGAACAGCAACTGCATAAAGTGGAACGCATTACGGCGGCCACCCGCATTGCCGGCGATATGGCCCACGAAATCCGCACACCGCTTACCGCCATTTCAGCATCCGTCCAGCTGCTGCGCGACTACGAAGCCGCGACCTCCGCCGCGGATTGGCTGCCCAACAGCCCGACGCGCCGGGACCGCTCCGAACTCTATCGTCATATCGAAACCGCATCCTCGAAAATGAACGCCGCCGTCGACGATTTTATCACCTTCGCAACCTTCTCTCCGCAGGACCTTCTATCAATCATTAAGCTTGACTCTGTTGACGAAAATCCCAGTTATATAGGCCATCTGAATACTTTAGGGAGAGGTTACACGAATGGCCAAAATTCTGATTGCGGATGATGATCCGACGATTCTCAGCTTGTTGAACAAAATCCTGTTGTCCAAGGGGTACGAGGTAAAACTGGCCGAACACGGTGGAGTAGCCGAAAAGCTGCTGAAATCCGAACAGTTCGACCTGCTCATTTCCGATATCAAGATGGAACCCGTCGACGGCATGCAGCTGCTCAAAAAAACACGGCAGCTTCGCCCCCACGTCGGAGCCATCATGCTCACCGCCTACGCCACCGTGGCCACTGCCGTCGAAGCCATGAAAGAAGGCGCCTTCGACTATATTCCGAAACCCTTCAAAATCGACGAACTGCTCGAAACCGTAAAACGCGCGCTGGATTACCAGAAATCCCTCTCCGAACAGATCAGCGCCGACGGACATGTGGAAGCCAAAAAATATTTCGGCAACATTGTCGCCGAGAGCGACCAGATGATCAACGTCTGCGAAATGATCAAACGCGTGGCCCCCACCAAAACCACCATCATGATCACCGGGGAAAGCGGAACCGGTAAAGAACTCGTGGCCGAAGCGGTACACAGCTTCAGCGCCCGCTCCGAAGGTCCGTTTCTGCCGGTCAACTGCGCGGCCCTGCCCGAAACCCTGATTGAATCCGAACTCTTCGGCCACACCAAAGGCGCATTCACCGGCGCCAGCGCCAATAAAGAAGGCCTGTTCGAAGCCGCCAGAGGCGGCACCCTCTTCCTCGACGAAATCAACTCCATTCCCCACGGGTTGCAGTCCAAACTGCTGC
>JBFJYX010000127.1:0-8139 GCA_041622415.1 Pontiella sp. | reverse complement strand
TGACCAGTTCCTGCTGGCGCTGGGTAAGCTGCTGCATTTTCTGTTCGATCTGGTGTTTTTCCACCTCGACCCCTTCGCGGGCCTGGATCTGTTCGGCGTAGGCCTCGGATTTTTGGCGGAGGGTGGTCTCCAGGTCTTTGATCCGTTTTTCCAGATCCTTCTCATTCTGGCGGAGGGCTTTTTCGCGGATCTGTTTCTGGGCCAGTTCGCGTTTGATGGCCTGGGTTTCATCATCCAGCCGCTGGCTGAAATTCTGTCGAATGGCGTCGAGTTCTTCCATGCTCGTGAGCAGTTTTTCCGCGGTGGCTTTACGTTCGGCCACTTCGTCCTCGAGTTCCCGGGCATGTTCCTCGGTCAGGCGTTTGACCTGCTCCTGGGTGCTTTCAAGAAACTCCTGTGTGCGCTCGAGTTTTTTCTCGGCTTTTTTGCGCCCGCTCGTCTCCGCATCAAGTGCCGCGGTGTGTTTCGCATGGAGCTGCTCGAGTTCGCATTCGCGGTTTTCCTCCAGCTCGGCAATTTTATCGCGGGCTTTGCTGAACGATTCCTGCAATGTACTCAGGGTGCGCTCGGCGTTTTCGCGGCGGGTGGTTTCCTGGGCATAGTGTTCCTGAATCCGGGCCAGGTTTTCTTCCAGCCGGCGCAACTCGTCTTCCTTGATGCCCAGCAGCTCTTCCCACTTCAGGCGTTTATCGGTTTCCGCATCGAGATCGTTCAGGCGTTTGGCCAGCTGTTCTTCGAGCTGTTTCTGGCGGGCGAGGAGGCCCTGCTCATTGCGGCGCAGGTTTTCCATGGTACGGTTCTGCTCGGCGAGCTGGTTTTGGTAGCGGGCTTCTTCGTTCCGGCGCTCGGCATCCAGGGACTGGAACTTTTCGCGGACTTCGGCCAGCTGGGCGGCGGCCTGGGCATTGCGGTCGCGGGAGCCGGCAAGTTCATTGCGGGTGTGGGCGAGGTGGGATTCAAGATCCGCCTTCTGGCGCAGGGCTTCTTCGACGTGTTTTTTGCGGTCTGTAATGTCGAGCGACAGGCTGACCACGCCTTCCACGAGGCCTTCGGTGGAAACCAGCGGAATCTGCAGGTTTTCCATCCAGCCCTTGCGGCCCTTCACTTCGTAGTGGCGTTCGCAGCGCTGCAGGCGTCCGGATTTCATGGCTTCAATCGCGAGCTGGTCGTGTTCGCGCGGCGTTCCCGGCAGGATTTCGAAGATGGTTTTACCGAGCCATTCCTCCTGGGCAATGCCGGTCCGGTCCGCCAGTTTTTTGCTGGCATAAAGATAGCGGCAGCGGGTGTCTTTGACGTGCACATCGGCCGGCAGGGTATTCAGGATGCGGCGCATGAAATTGACCTGGTTCGAGAGTTCGGCCTGTCCGCGTTTCTGGCGGCTGATGTTGCGCTGATAGCCCCAGATGCCGATCAGGCAGTTGTCCTCGACGATGCCGACGGCATTGTTCATGAGATTCATGCGGCTGCCGCTCGGGTCCTGCCGGATCGACTCGACGTCGATGGCCTGGAAGTTCTGGTCGACAAAGCGGCGGACCTGTTCGGTGCCTTTGAAGGGGCCGCAGCCGTCTTTGAGATCGCCGATCGACTGCCCCAGCAGTTCGGCCGGCTTGGCTCCGTACATAGCCGCGAAGGTATCGTTGCAGTCGCTCAGTTCCATATGTTTGAGAATTTTCTCAGAAATCTTTTCCGGTTTGGAGCCGAGCGGGATGGGGGCGTCGGGTTCGAGTCTATAAAAGCCCTCGACGGTTTCGGATACAAAGTGTTCGAAGCGCCCGGTTTCGGCCTCTTTCTTCAGGACTTCCTCGTGCATCTGCGTGATGTCCGACGCCCAGCAGATGTAGCTTTCGACATCCTTATGGGCATTCCGCACTTTATGGGCTTTGCAGATGACATGCGTGATGCGGTCCTTCGAGGTGCGGAAGCGGAAGCGGTGCTCAAATTCGGCGCTGTCTTTGGCCGTGAACGCATCCCAGGCTTCCATGAATGCTTTTTTATCCTCCGGATGAACGGCGCTTTCGATGCCTTCCTTGAGGGCTTTTTTCGGATAGAGGCCGGACATTTCCTGCAGGGCCTGATTGATATAAATACATTTTCCGCTCAGATCCATCTGGAACATGCCGGTTTTGGCCTCGAACAGAATACGGGTGTAGCGGTCGGTGGTGGCCTGATGGGCCTTCCGCTCGGTATCCAGGTGATTGGCGGTTTCCGTGAGACGGTTGCGGGTATTCCCGAGCTCGAGCGTCACATCGTCGAGTTCGCGTTTGGTGACAACGAACCTGCGCTGGTAGAGGAAAAACTGAAGAAGCGACAATACCAGCAGGAAGCCGATGATCAGATAGGCGGTCATACTCATTTCAACCGGAATGATCATCGCCCTTGTCTGGGCCTGACTGACGGTGGGTAAAAGCACCGCGGTGATCAGCCCTGCGCGGCCCGGTTTGGTGAAGAAATTGGTTTTTAACTGTATTTTCATGCGTTCGCCCTTTTTGCCCTGACGTTTGGTCGGGCTGATAAAAAGCAGATCACATGCCAAAGAAGCGGGTGACTCGGAATTTTAAGGGCGCGAAAGCGGTGCGGCACAAAAAAACGGCCTGCCCGAGAGCAAGCCGTTGATCTTCCCGTAACGGGAATGAAGATAGGGCACCGCTATCTGCGCCGTTTTCTGTTCTTCTTCTTTTTCGGGGCCGGGGCTTTTTCCGGTTCGGTTTCTTCTTCGGAAACCGCGGGATTTCGGCGTAGCATCAGGAGGGCGGCGCCGAAGAATGCAATGTAGCCCGCCATGTGGCCGGAGCCGGTGTTTTCGGCCGGGGCCGCGGCGGAGACGCCTTTCTGCTGCATGACGGCCGCGAGGGTGGTATTGCTGCCGGCGGCCGGAACGGGCGACGTGACGGCCGGTTTGCCGCTGCCCATGTTTTTAAGCAGGTCATCCATTTTGCGTGCCTGTACTCCGTTTGACGCCACGGCGGTGGCCGCTTTGATTTTGTCGATGGCGGCCAGCAGCTGTTTTTTGTTTTTCACATCGGACTCGCTGCGTTCATCTTCAGCCCGCACGATGACCAGTTTATCCTGAATAACCGGAGTGGTGAGCCGGCAGCCGGGGGCGGCCACCAGCCGGTCGTTTTGGATCATTTCTTTGATGGCTTCTTTCTTTTCGGCCACCGACATGTCGTATTCGAAACGCAGCGTGCCGTAGTCGCCCAGAATAATGCGGCGGCTGGCATCCAGGTTGAATACGTCAAACGGATTTTCTTCGGTTTCAATGCGGACCGTTCCGCTGAGAATGTGGATTTCCGCCAATCCGCCGGAGGCGGCCTGGGTTCCGATTTCCAGGCCGGTAATGCGGTAGGTCGACTGGTCTTTAATAAAGACCTGCCCGGTGCCGGTGCCGGCATTACCGATGCTGAGATCGCCGGTGACATTGGAGCGGTCTTTCAGCGTGAGCGAGCCTTTGGATGCGGAGGTGCCGAATCCTTTAGAGGAGAGGGCCACCCGGGCATTCAGCGAAACGTTGTCGTTGAGTGTCAGGTTTGCAAATCCGTCGCCGGAGGCCGGAATATTCACGGTGCGCTCATGGGGGACCCGGCTCCACAGGTTCAGGTTGCCGTTGCCCCGGATCGAAAGCTCTTCGCCATAGAGGTGAATGCCGTGATTCAGCTGAACGGTGCTGTTCACATTCACAATGCTGATCGGTTCGCGGAAATGCGCCGATTCCTCGTCGGTCGGCACGTGATTCTGTTTCCACTTATATGGATCGCTCCAGTCGCTGGCGGTTTCGCCGCCGCGCCACAGGTTGATATTCTGCGCATGCGCGGCAGTGCCTCCCAGCACCAGCGCTGCGGCCGCTCCCATTATGTATTGATGTGTTTTCATTTCTAACCTCATTTCATCCCTAACGTAACGGCCCCGGATAAAGCAAATCGCGTGCCGGAATCGGCCGATTCTAAAAGCCGGAAAATTTATATGGGAATTTGAGGACCTCCGCATTTCTTGGCATGCCAGTTGCTTGATAGGGGGGCGTAGTTTCATACAGAAAAAGAAAGTTAGGGAAACAATGAAAACAGCTAATAAATGCCTTATTGCGAAGGAAAGCGGGATCTTGCAGATGCCGTATGAGGATTATGTGGCCATTGTTGCAAAAGCGAAGGAAGGCCTGCGTATTCGTGAAGTGAAGAACGAAGTGCTGGCCAGTCTACAGGGCTTTCTGGGAGGGAAGATTGCTGTAGCCGAGGTCTCCGCCAAAATTGACAATGCACGTACCGATATAAAGAAAGAGCCGGCCGCCGCCGAAAAGGGGGCTGTCGAGGTCAAAGCCGAAGCGAAAGCGGAAGCGAAGCCCGAGCCGAAAGCGGAAGCCAGGCCCGAGCCGAAAGTGGAAGCCCAGCCTGAGCCGAAGGCGGAAGCCAAACCGGCTGACAAGGCCAAAGCGTCGGCCCCGCGCACGGCGTCGAACGGGATGGAAATTCCCCCGATTAAAAAGGATATCTCCGATCATTTTCATAAATGCGATGAATCGGGCCGTCTGTTCAGCGTCTTCAAACAATATTATGCCTGCCTGAATGATGCCTGCGGCGGCACGGTCCGTGTAACGATGAAAGACGGATTCTGCAGCCTGTGGAATTATGACGAGTGGGAAGAGTTCGCTTTCGTCGATATCTTCGAAGGGCAGCTCCGGGTGGCCGTCAATCCCCGATACACCGAGTCGCTCGAGTCGCTGAATCTGTGTGAAGTGCCGCGACTGCTCTCCAGCCGCCACAACCTGATCTGTGTGCAGGTGGACGATTTGAATAAAACGCTGCTCGAAGTGATGGTTAAGGCTTTCGAGGAGGTCGGACTGACCGTCTGAACACCGCTGTAACAGGGAGATCAACATGAACAAAACAAACAATATCATCATGAGTACGGTGGCTGCCGCCGTCCTGGTGGCTTTAAACGTCGGCGTTTTTATGGCCACGGGCAACGGCACCCTCTCGCCGATTAACGATGTGCTGCTGTGGGGCGGATTTGTCGTGCTCAACGTGGCGTCCATTCTCTGGGCCATCAGCATGCTGGGTCTTCAGCCGCTGGTCATTTCCTTCTCCTATCTGGCCGGCGGAGCCCTGGCCTTTCTGGGGGTGCGCGGCATGACCGATGTCAGTGCGGCGGAAATTACCACGGCCGGAGCGACCTACGGTGCATTCGGCGCGCTGGCCATTGGAAACGCCACGGCCAAAGTACGCCTGGCGTTCTTTAATAAGGGCCAGGTTCCCTTCATCTTTATTCTTACCGGGCTGCTGGTTCTCGACGGCGTCCTGAACAGCCGCGTGTCCAGTGCGGGCATTCCGGTGCTGCTGAACGCCGTGCTGCTGCCGTTTATTGTTGCGGGCGTGGTGGTCGGTCTGGTCTGGAGTGCGCTCAACCGGTTCGGCATCGGCCGTAAACCGAGTGAAGTCCTTGCGGAACGCGATGCGGCCTTGCAAATGGCGGCATCCGGCATTGCCACCGTCGAAGAAAAAGTGGTCATTCCGATGCCGGCCCAGAGCGAAGAAGCTCCGGTTGAAGAAGAGGAACCGCTCGCCCCGGCCGCCAAAGCCAAACCGGCGAAGGGGAATAAAAAGGCCAAGGTGAAGAAGGCCGCCAAAACCAAAAAACCGGAACCGGTCGTGGCCGCTGCTCCGGCTGACGAAGAACCGTTTTTCCCGCTGGAAATTGATTCGAACGAAGAGCCTGCGGTTGCGGCTGCGGACCAGCCCGACTTTGAAGTGCCCGAATTCGATGCCGCGCTCTATGCCTCAGGATCGGAGGATTCTGAAGGTGGAGTCATGGTGGCCGAGCCGGAAGTCTCTGTAGAGACCCGGACGGTGAAAGAAACGGTGGAAGAGGGGGCTCCTGTTGTTGGGGAGGCATCGACCAAGCCGGAAGCAAAGCCTGCCGCGAAAGATGACAGCTTCGACTTCCTGAGTGGTCACCTCGATCTGCTGAGTAAACTGAAATAAAAAAAATAAAAAATAAAACGGTTAAAAAAACCAAGGAGTAAGTCATGGATAACGATAACGTACAGATCTTCTACGACGGTAATGGCAACGCAGTCGCCGTTCAGATGCCGATCTCGGATTACGAGAAAATCATCAAGAGCGCAAAAGATGCCGTCGAAGCCAAAGACGCACTTGCAAAAGCAGTGGAAGCGCTTCAGGGTATTCTTTAAGCTGAACTCTTTCCGAAGAGACAAAGTTTTCCAGGGCCTGGAAGTTTCAGGCATTGGAAAACTTTTTTTTGTGCCTGTTGATATGCCGTACAAATACGTAACCGCTGTCCATGTTTTTTCTGGAAAAGCGTTTATTTTCTGATCACCGCGGAACAGGATAGCGGCGGTGAAGCGGGGGTACACATTATGAGTTTTCTGCAGCAGGAACGCTGGATCACGCGGGTGGCAGCGATGCTGGTTTTCTGGGCCTCCTTTGCCGGGGCGGCACCGAATCCCGCCAGTGCAAAAATCGACCGCATGGTTTTGACCAGGCTCGAAGAAAACGGCATTCCGCCGTCCGGGCTCTGCACCGACGATGTATTTCTCCGCCGCGTCTACATCGACATGATCGGCACCATCCCGACCCCGCAGGAAGCCCGCCGGTTTTTACGCAGCAATGCGCAGAACAAGCGCGAGGCCCTGATTGAAGAGCTGTTTGAGCGCCCGGAGTATGCCGACTACTGGGCCATGAAATGGTGTGATCTGCTGCGGGTGAAAGCCGAGTTTCCGAGCAAACTCTGGCCCAATGCCGTTCAGGCCTATTACCGCTTTGTCCGCACGGCGCTCTGCACCAATATGCCGTACGATGAATTTGCCCGGCAGATGCTGACCTCAAGCGGAAGTAATTTCCGGGCGGCGCCGGTCAATTTTTACCGCGCCATGCCGCAGCGCGAACCGGAAACCACCGCCGGCATCGTGGCGCTCACGTTCATGGGCATGCGCACGGATCTCTGGAGCGACGAGCAGCTGCAGGGGATGGCGGCCTTTTTCGGAAAGATCGGATACAAGGGCACCGCCGAGTGGAAAGAGGAAATCGTCTATTTTGATCCCTCGTTGAGCTATACCGGTCCGGACTCGAAAGAACCCGTTGTGCCGCGCCTGCCCGACGGCACCGTGGTTGAACTCGGCGAATATGATGATCCGCGCGAGGCCTTTTCGGACTGGCTGATCGGCAGCCGGGTGTTTGCCGACAACATGGTGAACCGCATCTGGTACTGGCTGCTCGGACGGGGCATTGTGCACGAGCCCGACGATATCCGCCCGGACAACCCGGCGCAGAATCCGGAGCTGCTGGCCTTCCTGAGCAAAGAGCTCGTGGAACATGATTTTGACCTGCGCCACATCTACCGGATCATTCTCAATTCCAAAACCTATCAGCGCTCCTCGATTCACAACGCGGGCAACCTGGCGGACGAATCCGGTTTTTCGCGCTACTACATTCGCCGACTGGATGCCGAGGTGCTGATCGATGCGATCTGCCAGATCACCGGCACGACGGAATCGTATTCGAGCGACATTCCCGAACCCTTCACCTTTATTCCGGAAAACCAGCGTTCGATCACGCTTTCCGACGGCAGCATTACGAGTCCGTTCCTGGACCTGTACGGCCGGCCGTCGCGCGATACCGGCTATGCCTCCGAGCGCAACAATACGCCCTCCGCCGCGCAGAAGCTGCATCTGCTCAATTCCTCGCACATCCAGGACAAGATCATGAAAAACAAAAAGCTGCTGGGGCAGTATGTCCGTAAACCGGATCCCGCCAAAAAGAAATCCCAGACGGCGTGGCGGGAACCGAATGAAGCGATTGAACTGATGTATCTGACCATCCTTTCGCGCTATCCGACGGCGAAGGAAACGAACGAGGCGATCCGCTATGCGCGGGAAAGCGGACTCAACCGGCAGGAGGCTGCGGTCGATCTGGTCTGGGCGCTGCTCAACACCAAGGAATTTATTTTCAAACACTAGGTTTGAAGGAGGTCGAAGATGAATGACATGAATCTGAACCGGCGACATGCAATGGGCCTTGCCGCGGCGGGCGCGTACGGGCTGCTGCCGGGAGCGCCGCTGCAGGCGGCGGTAAAACCGGCGCGGGCCAAAGCGGTCATCCAGATCTGGATGTGGGGCGGGCCGGCGCACCT
>JBFJYX010000126.1:0-8140 GCA_041622415.1 Pontiella sp. | reverse complement strand
CTCTATCGATGCTGGAACGAACGGAAACCCTACGACGAGCTGCACTACCTGAGCATGTTGAAAAAGCGGGGTTCCAGTCTTTGGAAAATCATCGCCGAACACCCGGAAGGCTTTAAATTCATTAACCCCTAAGAAGCAGTTTTACTGTTGACGGACATCCTCAGATGGCTGGTTCGGCCATTTTTTAGACAGGCTCCTCCATCTCATTTAATGAAAGAGCCTGATTAATAATTAATCTTCGTCTTCGTACATGTCACCGGTGTTTACACCAAGATCATTGGCCATTTCTTCTTCATCTTGGTAGTTGTCGAGCTTGTCTTCGTATTCAGGTTTGAGTCCCATTCTATTTTCCTTAATGAGCCAATAATTATTTGGAATTGCTCAAAACGTTGGCTCTGTTTACGAATCGAGCAACTTAGTTATTCTAGATTATTTTAGCCGAACAGTGTGTTAAGCGGATGCGTGTTGTGGGGTATAGGCCGCATCGATGTATGCATTTAACAGCCCGCGCTGTATATCCCCGGCAACCGCCCTCGTCGCTCTATGGACTCCAATGTAGATCATGCCCGCAGCGACTTAAAGACTTGGTTTATAAAAAATTCCGGCGCATTTACTTTTTCGGAGGAAAAGATGCGGATGCGCCAAAACCAACCGTCGTTCCCGTCCTTCCGGGCCGCCCGGTTTTTCTGTCGATGATTCAGAATAAGGCAGAAGGATGAATGGTAAAAAATGGGGCTCAACGGACAGCATTGTTTCCGGAAGGTGTGGGACGTGCTTCTCGAACGGGAGCGCGTTGATGAAGATTCGCTGGAGGGTCGGCGGCCCGACGACCGAGGCACGCACGGCTTGCTTTCCCGGCTTTTCACCGGTTTGGGCACGGGGACCGTGCCCCTCCACCCATCAACCCACACTCGATCAACTTGCTTTTCCCGGGCGTTTCACCGGTTCGGGCACGGGGCCCGTGCCCCTCCACCCATTAAGCCACACTTGATCAACGGCTTGGGGCAGGCGTCTCGCCTGCGCGTGTTGCTGAAGATCTGCTGGAGGGTCGGCGGCCCGACGACCAGTGCAAGCACGGCTTGTTTCCCGGGCTTTTCACCGGTTCGGGCACGGGGACCGTGCCGCTCCATCGATTCAGCCAGACTTGATCAACGGCCTGGGGCAGGCGGTTCGGGCCACGGGGCCGCGTTCCCGCCATTAAAATGGGCGGCTACTGGGAGAAGAGGCCGAGCCGGTGCGCCTGATTGACGGCTGACGGGGCGTTGCGGACGCCGAGCTTTTCATAGATATGCGTCACATGCGTGTCGACGGTGGTGTAGCTGATGTTCAGCCGGTGGGCGATCTCCTTTTTGACGAGCCCTTCGCCGAGCAGGACGAGGATTTCCATTTCGCGCGGGGAGAGGAGCTGTTTCATCTCTTTGGCCGGCAGTTTGGCCTGAAGCGTATTCAGTATGAAACGGGCCACGCCGGTGTCGATCGGTGCGCCGCCGTCCATAATGGTCCGGATGCCGTCGGTAATCTGGTCGAGCCGGGAGGACTTCAGCAGATAGCCCGCTGCACCGTGCGCAATGGCGCGCAGGACATCGCTCTCATCGTCGGACTGCGTGAGAATCATGACCCTGGCATCGGGCAGGGCGCGTAAAAAGTAGGGGAGGGAATCGAGACCGTCCATGCCGGGCAGTCGGAGGTCCAGGAGCACCAGGTCGGGTTCAATCCGGGTGCTCATATCCTGCAGGCTCCGGAGGGCAATTTCGGAGGTGCCGAACTGGCTGATCAGGTCAATATCCGGTTCGTCTTCGAGGGCCAGGTTGATGACTTCGCGGTATTCCGGGTTGTCCTCCACCAGCATCACTTTGATTTTCTGTTTCATTGCTTATCCTTTGTCATCTGTTGACCGCCGAGGTTTTACCACCCGCTGCGCCGGAGGGCCCGGAGGCACAGAGCGCGGGGTGGAGATGTACTTCCTCTGTGGTAAAAAAAAACGGTTTCAACGGGGCTGTTTTGGGGATTGCGGATTCCGCGAATCGCACGAATGAAATATAGATGATTCGCGGGATTCGTGTGATGCGTGATCCTTTTGTTTATTCCGTGGTTTAGTTTCATTTCCTGAATCCGAATTTTCCGGGGCGGAGCGCGAGGGTGATCTCGGTTCCGCCGTCGGAGGGCGCGGCGGTGGAGAGGTGTGCCCCGAGCAGCCGCGCGCGGCGTTTCAGGGACGCGGGGATCTCGCCGTCGAGGCCGTGTCCGTTGTCGGTAATGGTCAGCTCGAGGCGGTCTGGGCGGGCTTTGAGCCGCGTCTGCACTTCGGTGGCGCCGGAGTGGCGGATAATGTTGATGAGGCATTCCTTGTAGAAGAGGAAGAGGTCGATTTTGCGCCGCTGTTTAAGCTGCTTGAGGAACTCTTCGCCCTCGAATTCGAGATTGTAGTCGAGGTCGGCCATGATGCGGGCGGAGGTTTTGCGCATGTCCTCGACGAGGTCTTCGTAGAGCCCGGGGGCCTCGAGCATGTTGGTGCAGTAGCGCGCGGCGGCTCCGGTGCGCTCGGTCAGCGCCCGGAGGCGCTGGAGGAATTTATCCAGTTTTTCGGGGGTGTTTTTGGCGCCGGACGCCAGGTCGCTCAACAGCCCGATGGCATGGAGGTTGGCGCCGAGCTCGTCGTGCAGGTCGGCGGCAATGCGTTCGCGTGTGCGGAACACGGCGCGCTGGCGGATGATGCGGTCGATGAGGATGGTGATGATGGTGCCGACGGCGAGCAGGGCTGCGAGCCAGCCGGTGCGGCGCAGGTTGGTTTTCTGCCGGGCATAGCGGCGGCTGAGTTCGGCTTCGATCAGCGGGCGTTCGGTTTCGAGCTGATGACGGAGCGCGAGCTGCGTGAGCCATTCGCGGATGGGGAGAATGTCGCCGAACATGTTCCGCCCGTCAGTCAGGTTGATGAGCGGGCGGTGCGGATTGGGCGTGGGGTAGTTCGGGGTAACGGGGGCCCCGAGCGCGACATTGCGGCCATGGGAAAAGATTTCGACTTCGGAGAAGCCGAAGCGGGCCTGATTGATGCCGTAGAACGAGTTTTCAGAGGGTTCAACCATGCTGAGGCGGACGTAGCGACATGGGGTTTCAGGAAAGTGGTGCGTCATGATGGAGCCGATGTCATAAATCGTTTCATGGCGGAGGGAGAGCAGAATGCGGGCATCGGAGAAGTCCGCCTGCTTCGCGCCTTCGACGAGCAGCTCCCGGGGGATGCCGATGTCGCCGGCATACCCCTGGGGCAGGGTGTCGCTGGCGTCCACGGCATGCAGCTGAACGCGGGAGATCGGCACTGTTTCTCCAAGGTCGAAGGTGAGCGAGGGGTAGAGATCGCCAGTAATCATGGCCAGGTAGCCGACGCTCTGTTCGCCGGATGCGGCATCCATGAGGTAGGGCACAATACCGTCGACGACAAACTCTTTGCTCCATGCGGTTGAAAGCCGCGCCTGTGCGGTCTGGGCGATCACGGGTTTTTTCAGGGCGACGTTTTCTTCGCCGCTGAAGGCCAGAATTTCTGAAAACTGGAAGACATAGAGACCGTCGAACGCGCGCGAATTGAGGCGGTCGGATTCCACCTGAATCCAGGAGGCGGTCATGCCGCCGCACGGAATAATGAAGGGGGCGATGCCCGGGTTCAGCTGCGCGTCGCCGGTGTATTCGGCCACCACCGTCCCGTTGGTGTCGGCATCGGTCCCGGCCTTCAGGCGGATGTGGGCGGGAAAGGCGTCGGCCTGATAGCCCTTTTCGGCGTCGCGGCGGATGGCGGGGATGAGCATGACTTCGTCGAGCGGGACTTCGGCGCCGAAATCGATGCGGATCCATTTATGCCGATCCGGCGACTTATAGCCGTCGGTGCGGTAGCCGATGGCACCGATACCGCCGCCGAGCCCGTAGTTGGCCAGCGATTGGAGCTGCACATTGATTTCCGCCAGCCGGTTTTCGAGCTCCGTCAGCGAGCGCGTGCCGAGATCGCCGCCGGCGGCTGAAAGAGCTGTGGCGGCCAGGACCGCGGCTGAAACTGTTAAAAATAGACGCATACCGATTGATCCTGAAAACGAAAATGAATTAACCGCGAATGAACGCTGATAGACGCTGATGGCTTATGATGGCGGGTTAGTGGTTTCAAAATGGAGAATTCTTTTTCATCACCCTGTCGGGTGAGTTGTCCGTTTTTTTATTTCTTCATGATTCGTGTTCATCGGCGTCTATTCGCGGTTCCATTCTTATATCATGATTCCGGGAGCAGTCGATGCTTAGACCGCCGGTTTTCCATGTTCCGGAGGGTATTTCAGTGCGCGGATTCGGAATATCCTGCAAACACAGGATACCCGCGCTTTCCGGCCGGTGATAACTTACTTACGAATCGGAGAAGAAGCCTTTTCTCCGGATAGGGAATTCAATCAAAGCTGGAGAATAACCATGCGTGGAATGAAATATCTGACCGGGCTCCTTGCGGCCCTGGCCATAAGTTCACAGGGGCAGGGGGTCATTCTGACGAATGATTTCGAAACCGGAAGTGCAACCAATGTAAATAAATACACCGGCCGTTTTAAAGATAACGACCTGGATGGGGGCTGGTTTGCCAATCTCAGTAATACGGCCTCCGAGTGGGATGTGGTTGGCGGTGCGCTGGTGAACAGCGCTACGAACGACGGTTCGTATCCCCTCTATCTTCCGTCCGAGGGCGGCGTGCTTCAGATGGTGACCAGCGGGACGAACACCAATAATGTTGTGGATATCAGCATTGATTATGATGTGGCTTCCGGCGATACCCTTTATGTGCACCTCTGGGGACTGGACGGAACGATTGTGAAAGACGGTTCCAACCTGGCGAACTTCCAGGCCGGTAACGGGGCGGTCTACGATAATACCGATTCGGCGGCGGATGATGTGGTGGCCTATGCCCTTAACAGCGGGTTGAGTAAAGCCACCGGCCTGACGGCCAGCTCCGGCCAGGCGATGGTCGGGCTCACCGGCAGCGGCACCTACACCAACTCGATCAATTTGACCGAACTGCTGATCGACGGAATCGAAACGATCGGCGATTTTGAGTATTACTTCATCGCCTTCTGTAAAAACGAAGACACGCTTCCCGGCACGACATCGGTCGACAATGTGATGCTGACCACGTCCTACGAAGCGCCGCCTCCGCCGGCCGAGTCGGGGATTGTGGAGAATCCGGATTTTCCGGATTATGATGTGCTGGCCAGCCAGCTTGAAGCGGCTCAGACCACGGACATTAACTATACCCCCACTTCGTCCACGATGCTCGGGCAGAGCTTTTCCTTTGCCACCGCACAGTCGCTGGGCGCAATTACGGTTCAGAAATCCGGCGACCTGGTCGTTCCGTTTGACGGCACGAATGTGCTGACCCTGTGGATTGGTGAATACGATTCCACGACCGAGCCGACCAACCATGCCGTGGGCGCAACGCTCTATACGAATTCCTTTAATATTTCAGGAAACAGCTTCGACGATGGCGCTTTCTATACCTTCAACCTGTCGTCCAATCTTGATCTGACGGCCGGGACGGAATATGCCTTCCAGCTGACCTGGACCAGCGAGGATGCGCTGCACAGCTTTGGAATTCATCGGTACTACGAGGGCGCAGGCGGAACAGACACGTATGCCGATGGTAAGATCCTGTATCAGGCCGGCGTTGGCGGCGTACTTCCCGCAACGTCCCTGATCAATGAACCTGAAAATGATATGACGTTTGCGCTGCACGGTTCTGAAGTGCCGGTGATTGCCTTTGTTGAGGTGGATCCTGCGGAACTCAACCTGCTTTTCGATTCAACGGCAACCAATACGGTGAGCGGTTCCTTTGACCTGGTGTATAACTCGGCCACGAACATGGACATTATGATTTCGCTGGTGAATGAATCGCATACCGGTTCGTTCAGTGTGGTGGGTGCCGCCTCGCAGACCCTGACCGATCCGTATCCGGCCACCGTTCCGTTTGAAGTGGTCTTCAGCAATTCGGTAGCCGGCCTGGTCGCCGGTACTTCGGCCACGGGACAGGTGCTGATTGCGTGGAATGAAGCCGGCGGCGGTGAAAGCGGTTCGGTGGTTATTCCGGTCGCCGCTTTTGCAGCCTATGCACCGGATGCGAACAATGTCTTCAATCAGACGACCGCAGGCAGCTGGGGCGATCCGAACAACTGGTCGCTGGGCCGCGTTCCCGGCACGATGGGCGCCGACCGCGCGATTGTTCAGAGCTCCGGATATGTGTGTAATGTGGATACCAACTTCACGGCACCGTTCGGATTTAAAGCCTGGGTCCGCACTTCGCTCGGCGAGAGTTCCGTGCTGAACATCGGCGCCGACTTCAAGGGCGCTTCCGAGATTTTCGCCGGTCAGGCGAGCGGTCAGTATGGTATGGTCAACCAGACGGCCGGCACGGTGGAAACGACCTTGGTCAAGGTCGGGGTTGACGGTGTGGTCGCCAGTAATTCCTATTATAACCTGACGGGCGGCCTGCTGGTGCTCGACACGCTGGAATCCAGCCGATTCCCCCTGACGCTCAGCACCAACGGTACATTGGTCATCGACGGCGGAACCCTGACCATGGATCTGGACGGCGCCTTTGCAACGGCAACGCTGACGGGCGGCGGTACGGTCAGCCTGAAGTCCGGTTCGATTGATCTGCCGAACGGTATTGCCAACTCCATCGTGAAGATGGATACGCCGTTTGCCGTGAGCGGCGGCAGCCTGGACATTTCCGGCCAGCCGCGCTTCTACAGCGAATTCAAAGTGATCGGCGATGATGCCACCATCCATTTCGACCGGATGGGCACCTATGGCGCATGTTCCTTTGTGTTTGAGCTGGATGAAACCGGGGTCAGCACGATTGATGCAACGGGCGGCTACCAGAGTCTGGCCACCTGCTCCCTGACGGTGGACGGCACCGGCTATGCCGGATCATCGACCAGCATCAACCTGTTCAAATCGAGCAACCTGAACTCCCTGATTGATACCAACAATATCACCATCACGGGATTTGCACCGGATGTGACGGTCGAGATCGAGCAGGATCAAAGCGCAGGCGTTGAAGCGGTCATCCTGCACATCACGGTTCCGGGTTATGCCGGCTGGGTCGGCGGCTTCGGCCTGTCCGGTTCTCCGGATGCCGACTGGGATAATGACTACGACAACGACGGCCAGGTTAACTTCTACGAATATGCCTTCGGCGGCAACCCGGCCGATGATACATCGAAGGGCCATGTGCCGACCGGCATGATGGTTGAAGACGGCGGTACAGAATATTTTGAATATGTCTATGCCCGCCGCATCGGCACCGAAACCGAGCTGGACTATACGGCCCTGTTCGGGACCAGCCTGGGCATTCAGAACTGGGATGCTGCGGACGTGGTTGAATTGCCGACCACCGGTATGATTGATGCTGAATATGAATCCGTCACGAACCGGGTCGATATGACCGGCAAACCGGTCGGCTTCATGAAAGTGGACGTCGACAAACTGTAATCCAACCGGTAATAAAGCCAGCGTGCCCGTATACCTGTACGGGCACGCTTACTGTTTCGTACAAGAGGGGTTAAATGAAAAAGCGTCACGGAATTTCGTTAATGGCCCTGCTGATTTCGGTGTCGGCCTCTGCCGTCAACTTTACCCGCGATTCGGGAGACCCGAGCTGGTCGAATCTCAGCCAGTGGAACTATTACGACGGGTCCGCCTATGTGAATTCCCCGATATTTCCTTCTTCTGAGGATACCATTCTTCTGAACGGCGGCGTGCTGCTTTCCGTGGATACCAACGCGGCGGTGGATCTTATCCGGCTGCCCAATGCCAACTCCGACGCCTCGCTCGAATTTTCCACCGCCGGGAAAACGCTCACGATCAATAAGCTGAATGTGGGGCGCAGCGGCTACGACGGCAACGGAACCGTGACGCATTCGGCCGGAACGCTGCAGGCCGGCACCCTGTCGCTGCAGGCGGGCGGCGATAAAACGGCATCGTATATATTTTCGGGCGGCGCAGTTTCCGCCGATGTGCTCGAAGTCGGCAACACGTCGGTCGGCACAACGGGCACGGCGCTGTTTGTTCAGTCGGCCGGAACGGTGGATTCGCCGGACCTATCCGTCGGCGGTTCCGCTTCGGG
>JBFJYX010000125.1:0-8150 GCA_041622415.1 Pontiella sp. | reverse complement strand
TTGTTGCCGGGTCCTATCTCTATAAACAGGATGATATGGCGGCGGCCGTTTCCGACCTTCGGAAAAAGGCGCAGGACAACTTCTGTTCGGCCATTTAATGTAGACGAAGCATCCTGCTTCGTTGTCTAGCCAGGGAGCTTAACGAAGCTGGAAGCTTCGTCTACTTTAGGATCGTCAGTTCTTTCGGAGTTTCCGATGATTGGAAGAAGCGGCTGGCGATGAGGCCGATGAGGAAGCTGACGGCGAAGGAGAAGGGGAAATAGTAGAGTTCGTGGATTTCGGTGAATTTCTGAATCCAGATGCTGACGGCAATGGATGCGCCGAGGCCGACGAGCCACCCCTTGAAATTGCCTTTCCGCGTCAGTACTCCCATCAGGAAGAGGGCCAGTACGGGCGCGCTGAACATACCCATGAAGCTGAAGAAGGCTTTCAGGATGCCGTCGATGGTGGAGACATAAAAGGCTAGTCCGGTGGCCATAATGCCCAGCGCGACGGTGAGCATCCGCGCGAGGCGCACTTCATTTTTCACGCCTTGGGTAAAATCGTTGATCACCACGGTTGCGATGGAATTGATGCCGGAATCCATGGACGACATGGCGGCGGCGAATACGGCGGTGATGAGCAGGCCGGAAATGCCCTGCGGCAGGTAGTGGATGATGTAGTAGGGCATGACTTTGTCGGGCGAGAGGGTGTCGGGCAGTTCCGAGGTCTGGAAAAAGGCGAAGAGCCCGAGCCCGATAAACATCAGCAGGCCGATGATGAAGAAGTCGGTGCCGGCGTTGAAGACGACGGACTTGACGGTCTTTTTCATGGAGCCGGTGGCCATGAGGCGCTGGACGGTGACCTGATCGGTGCCGTAGTCCTGCATGAGCTGGAAAAAGAAGGAGATGGCGACGGCCGGGCCGGTCATGGCGTAGAGGTTGATTTTCCATTCGGCAATCTGCAGGCGTCCGGTTTCTCCGGCGATGCGCATAATTTCCCCCGCACCCCCTTCAACGCCGTGGATCAGTGAAACGGCGACCCAGACGGCCCCGCCGATGAGGATGATAAACTGGATGGCATCGGTCCAGACAACGGCGGCGAGTCCGCCGAGCGCCGTGTAGGCGGTGGCGAGCAGGCCCATCATGCAGATGCAGGTCCAGAGCGGAATGCCGGTGACGATGGCCATGGCCATGGCCGGGGCATACACCACGGTGCCGAGCCAGCCGAGGCGGGCGAGCACAAACAGGCCGGCGACGACATGCCGGGCCCGCGGCCCGAAGCGCAGCAGAATGTATTCGTAGGATGTGGTGACCCGCAGGCGGTGGTAGAGCGGGTAGAAGAGCAGGAGAATGAACGGCGCGACGATCGGGCTCATGATGCAGACGATGATGAGCGAGATGTTTTCCGCGAAGGCCATGCCGGGGAGCCCGATGTAGGTCACGGCGCTGGTGAGCGAGGCATACATGCTCATGGCCACGACGAGCCAGGGGAGCCGGCGCCCGCCGAGGAAAAACATTTCGGCATCCTCCTGCTTGCGCGAAAAGTAGAAGCCGACGGCGATCATGCCGATGAGGTAGGCGGTGAGAACGATATAATTGGTCAGGCCGAAGGTCATGGGGATATCGTGACGAGTGAGGCCGGATGCGTGAAGTGTTTTTTACATCTCACGCATGCCGCCTCAGCATCACATATAGAGCGTGGCGTCGCCGTCGATCGGGGCGTGCATGGATTTTTCGAGGATGCCGGTCAGCTCTTCATCGGTCAGTTCAATGGGATTGCCTTTCATGCTGCTGGCGTTTCGGGCCTTGGCCACGATGGCCGGAATGTCGGAGGGGGTGATGCCGAACTCGGTCAGGCCGGGGACGAACATCTGTGCGCACAGGTTTTTCAGGTGCCCGATGGCGTCCTCGATTGTGGCGGAGGGATTGTTGAGCACAATCTGAGCGGCTTCGGTCATTTTTCCAAGGGCTGGATTTTCCGGGTCCCGGGACTGCAGGGCCGCATAGTTTGCCTGTGCGGCGGCGGGCAGCAGGCTGGCGCAGACCATACCGTGCGGGGCCTCGAACATGCCGCCGACGGGGCCGGCAAAGCCGTGAACCACACCCAGGCCGCCGTTGGCCAGTGCCAGGCCGCTGCTCAGGCTGGCATAACACATGTTGGTACGGGCTTCGAGGTCGTCGCCGTGGATATAGGCGCGGTAGAGCGATCCGTTGATGCGGCGGAGGCCTTCGCGGCAGATGGCATCGGTCAGCGGGGTGGCCTTTTTGGATATGAAGGCTTCGAGCAGCTGGATAAAGGCGTCGAGGCCGGTGCTGGCGGTGACGCCGGGCGGGACCGAAACGGTGAGTTCCGGATCGATGAGTGCGACGTCGGGCAGCATTTTCGGGTGGCGCATGCTGACTTTGACGCCGTGCTCGACGGAGTGCAGTACCGCATTGCGGGTGACTTCGGATCCGGTGCCGGCAGTGGTGGGAATGGCGATGCAGGGCGCGGGGGTTTCGGTGAGCGGGAGGCCTTTGCCGATGACCTCGAGATAATCCGCCAGGTCGCGGGTATTGGTGAGCAGCGCGGCGATCGCTTTGCCGGCATCGATCACGCTGCCGCCGCCGAAGGCGACCACAAAGTCGCATCCGAGGTCGCGTGCGCCGGCGGCGAGCTTGGCGATCCGGTCGGTTTTGGGTTCGCCCTTGATGCTGAATGCGGCGGGTTCGACCCCGGCCTCTTTAAGGGTTCGGAACACCGGGCCGACGCGTTCGGCATTGCCGCCGGTCACGAGGGCGGCTTTTTTTCCGAGGCCTTGAATCAGTTCGGGAAGCAGGCTGATTTTACCGCAGCCGAAAATGATGCGCTGTGCGGTCGCGAATTCAAAATTCATGAGGTTCTCCAATGGTTCAGAAAAAGAAGTGTAGTTGGGGCGGGGGGTGTGTCCAGAATCATTTTGACAATAGAGGCGGATGCGTTAAATTTCGCGCCTTTTGAAGAATTCAGGAGATTGCTATGCCGACGTATGATTATGAATGTACTGCCTGTGGCCACCATTTCGAAGCGTTTCACAGTATGTCTGCTGATCCGCTGACGCACTGCCCGGAGTGTAACGGAAAAGTGCAGCGCCTGCTGGGCACCGGTGCGGGGCTGCTTTTCAAGGGGTCGGGTTTTTATCAAACCGACTATCGCAGCTCGGGCTACAAGAAGGATGCCGCGGCGGATAAAACCCCGAAACCGGAGCCGAAAAAGGATAAAAAGTCCGCTTCCAATAAGGATACGAAAAAGGCACAGTAGGCGGTCAATTGCGGTCTGTGGTTGGGCGGAGCCGTGTAATCTTTACTTAAGAAGGAAATCTGAACGATGAAGGATAAGAAGGAATTCTACAATCTGTTGGCTGAGCTCGATGGACAGCCGTTCTCGGAGTATCAGCAACTGGTCGGAGATTTCGATTTCTCGCGTTATGTGATTAAGTGCGGAAAGATCAATTTTGAAAACCAGGCCGAGCTGCCGGTTTTCAGCATTCGTGTTCCGCAGACGATTGCCGAGATTCCTGAATACCTGTTCGACAGCCCGGTCCGCCGCACGGCGATGGAAGACCTGCTGCTGCGCCGCATGTCCAACACCATTGCGCGGATTGCAAACTACGACCAGAACGGCATCGCCCGCCGGCACATCAACGTTTCATCCCCGAACCAGAAAATCCTTCCGCGCAATGCCCTGCAGCTGACGAAGGAATATATCGAGGTGCGCACGCGCATCACACTGCCGGTTCAGTCGACGCTGGTGGACGGGGAGCCGATGATTTCCATCGACGGCGCGATGGCCCAGCAGATTTTCTTTGAAGACCTTCCGGAAGTGGTGAGCAACAGCCTGCTCTACTGCAATATCGACATCGATGAAGCGGATGCGCATGTGAACAACATGGAAGATGCCGACCGTCTGCGCCAGTATCTGGCCGCGTCGGGCGAGGTGGCCTTTGTGGCCGAGGGCGCCATGGTGGCCCGCGAGTCCGGCTCTGATGTTCCGGATTACGAGCGTCTCACGCCGTTCGAAGTGGATGAAGAACTGATTGAAGAAGTGGAAGTGCCGCACTGCGGTACGGTTAAAGGCATGGGTGTTCCGAACGGCCTGACCCTGATTCTCGGCGAGTCCAACAGCGGCCGTGTGGATCTGATGGATGCGATCAGCCAGGGCATTTACAACCATGTGCCGGGCGATGGCCGTGAGCATGTGGTTACGGTGGCCGACGCGGTGAATATCCGCTCGGAAGTCGGCCGTTCGATTCAGCAGGTGGATATTTCCGCCTTTGCGGTGGAGCTGGCCGACGGCGGCAATCCGGTTTCGTATTCGACGAAAAACGCCGGTTCGTTCACTTCGCAGGCGGCGTCCACGGTTGAAGCGCTGGAAGCCGGCGCGCGCGTTCTGCTTTTTGATGAGCACAGCTCGTCGTCCACCTTCCTTTCTTCCGATACCCGCGTGAGCCCGCTGCTCGGCGAGTCCACCCGCAATACGCTGGCCGCCCGCGCGCGCCAGATGGTGGATGAACTCGGTATTTCGATGGTAGTGGCCGGCAGCAGCCTGGTGGCGGAATTTATTCCGATTGCCGACAAGGTGCTGAAGGTTGAAAATTTCCGCGTTTCGGATATCACGGAAGAGGCCAAGGCTCTGGCCGTGGTTCCGTCCGAGCCGGTGAATGATGCGGTTAACCTTTCCTCGATGCTGAGCCGCTCGCGCTGGGTGATGCCGAGTTCGATCGATCCAAGCATCGGCCGTGAAGACCTGGTGATTGAAGCTGAAGATGCGGACTTCCTGCAGTTCGGCCGCTCGCTGGTGGACCTGGATGCCGTGCGCCAGATTGCGGATGCTGATCAGGCCCGCGCCATCGGCTTTGTTCTTTACTATGCGAAGCTGCGTTATATGGATGAAGGCTATCCGATGCGCGAAATCCTCGACCTCGTCGACCGCGATCTGTCCAACGAAGGGCTCAACGCCCTGGTTCGCGACGTCCGCGGCGACCTGGCCCGTCCGCGCCGCTACGAAGTGGCGGCAACGCTCAACCGCCTGCCGGCGTTCCGTGTGTCGCACGTGACGGAATAAACGTCAGCAAGCTGACGTGGTAAAAAAGTCGAAGGGTTAAAGGGTTGAAAGGCTCTCCTTCGGCTTTTTCTTTTTCAACCCTTTAACTTTGGAACTCTTTAACCATGAAACTGATTGTTCAGCGTGTTAAGCGGGCTTCGGTGGCCGTGGACGGCGTGCGGATTTCCGAAATCGGTCCGGGCCTGCTGGTGCTGTGCGGGGTCGGGCACGACGATACGGTGCACGATGCGCGCTTTCTGGCGAAAAAGACGGCCAACCTGCGCATTTTCGAGGATGACGCGGGCAAGATGAACCGGTCAGTGACGGATATCGGCGGCGAGATTCTTTCGGTCAGCCAGTTCACGCTCTATGGCGACTGCGCCAAGGGAAACCGGCCGAGCTTTATCCGCGCGGCCCGCCCGGAGCAGGGCGAGGAGCTTTTCAATGCTTATGTCCAGGCCCTGGAAAAGCTGGGCTTTGTTCCAAACACTGGAAAATTCGGGGCCGACATGAAGGTCGACCTGCTCAACGACGGGCCGGTTACGCTGATCGTGGAATCCACCGGCCGAACCAAAGATTAACCATGTTCTTTCTTCTTCAATGGGGCGCATTCGTGTTTATTCAAAAATAGGATTTCAGAGGTAAAATATGGCGAAACAGAAAACAACGGTTGGAACGATTAATAATGAAACGCTGGCCTATACGGCCGGCCGGGATGTGGAGCTGGACCATGCGCTGATTACGGTCGATTGCATCGGCACGGCGGCGCATGTGACGATGCTCTCGAAAATGCCGGTGGAGCCGAAGCTGATCACGGATGAGGAGCGCGGGCAGGTGATTGCGGGGCTGGTGGAGATCATTGGCCTGGCGCAGCAGGACCAATTTAAGATTGAGCTCGCGGACCAGGATGTGCATCTGGCCGTGGAGCGGACGCTGACGAAAAAGCTGGGCGATCTCGGCAAGAAGATTCACACCTGCCGGAGCCGGAATGACCAGGTGGCGGTGGATCTGCGTCTTTATGCCAAAGAGCAGCTGCTCCAAACCCTGGAAGAGGCGGCGGAGCTGGCGGCGGCGCTTACGGATTTCGGGAAAAAGCACGAAAAAGTTCCAATGGTTGGAAGAACGCATATGCAGCCGGGTATGCCGTCGAGCGTCGGCCTCTGGGCCACGGCGCATGCGGAGAGCCTGCTGGACGACTGCGTGGCGCTGGTGAATGCGTATGAAATGAACGATCAGTGCCCGCTGGGTTCGGCGGCGAGTTATGGTGTGCCGCTGCCGATCGACCGGCAGTTGACGTCGGACCTGCTGGGCTTCAGCCGGCCGACCCATAATGTGCTCTATGCGAATAACGGCCGCGGTAAAATGGAAAATGTTGTGCTGACGGCTATGTGCCAGGTGATGCTGACGCTGTCGCGCCTGGCGCAGGACCTGATGATTTTCACGATGCCGGAGTTTGATTATTTCCAGCTGCCGGCGGAGTTCTGCACGGGCAGCTCGATTATGCCGCAGAAGCAGAATCCGGATGTGTGCGAGCTGATGCGCGCGAAGGCTTCGCGGGTGAAAGCGGCGGAGCTGGGGATTTATGATCTGATCAAGGGTTCGCCGACCGGGTATAACCGCGACCTGCAGGAGGCCAAGGAGCTCTTTATGGAAGGGATCGCGACGACGCGGGCGAGCCTGCGGATCATGGCGCCGATGATTCAGGACACGAAGGTGAATGAGCAGAAGCTGATCGACGGCTTTACGCCCGACGTTTTTGCCACGGACCGCGCGCTGGAACTGGTGGGCGAGGGCATGCCGTTCCGCGATGCGTATCATTATATTAAAGAGAACCTCCATGAGCTGGAAAATATTGATCCGACCGAAGCGATCCTGCTGAAAACGCACATGGGTGCGCCGCTCGGCCTGGACTGGGATTATTTCGGGGACCGCATTGATGCGGTGCGCGATACGGTCGGTGAAGAGCGCCGCGCGTTTAACGAGGCGGTGTCGGAGCTGCTGGGCGTGACCTATCCGGTGGAATCATGATTTATCGCGAAGAGATAGTTATTGCCACGGAGGGCCACCGCGATATGCACGAAATTACCAACCGGGTGCAGGCGGTGGCGGACCGGTCCGGCATTTTGGAAGGTACGGTGCACATTTTCAATGTGGGCAGTACGGGTATCGTCGGGACCATTGAATATGAACCGGGGCTGGAAAAGGACCTGCCGGATATGCTGGACCGGCTGATTCCGCCGAGCCTGGATTACGGCCATGAGCGGCAGTGGCACGACGGTAATGGGCATTCCCACCTGCAGGCGACGCTGACGGGGCCGGAAATTACGGTTCCGCTGGCGGCCGGGAAGCTTTTGCTGGGGACGTGGCAACAGGTATTTCACCTCGAGGCGGACATTAAACCGCGTAAACGCCGGGTCGTTGTAACCGTTATGGGAGAATAATGGCGGCTCTCGTGAACATCCTGTTCTGGCTCGGGATTGTCGGGCTGGTGGATGGGTCGCTGGGGCTGCTGTTTCTGGAAAAGTGGCAGAAGATGGCCGGCACGTGGGATATCCGGAAAGTTGCGCTGATCGAGGTCGGTGCGGCCTGGGCGGTGCTGATTCTGCATTACCTGCTGAAATTCGGCTATGGGTACTAGCATCGGGCCCGCATTTTCCAATGTTTGGAAAACCGTTGAAATGAGGGCGTTTTCTTGGAGATGCCCGCTTGACTTCCAACCCGTTGCTTTCTATGGTCTTCCGCTCTTTTGAACTTGAGAAAGGAAAAGGGGCGGGTCGAACTGTGCCTTTTTTCGCTATTTTTGTTGCCCGATAGTGTAATGGAAGCACATGTGACTTTGACTCATAGGGTCCTGGTTCGAACCCAGGTCGGGCAACCATTGGAAGTGTAGAAAAAATGAAAATCATTTCAGGTACAGGACATCGGGCTTTGGCCGAGCGGATCGCCGCTGCGGCCGGCGTGGAATTGTGTGATGTGGATATTACGCGGTTCCCCGATGGTGAGGTCTTTGTGAAAATCGTGGAGAACGTCCGCGGGGATGACCTCTTTATTGTTCAGTCGGTTTCGGTGAAGCCGAATGAATACCTGATGGAACTGCTGATCATGAT
>JBFJYX010000124.1:0-8184 GCA_041622415.1 Pontiella sp. | reverse complement strand
GCATCGATGCCGCCGACCTGGAAAAAGGCGAAGCGCTGGTCTTCCGGATCCTGGAAGACCTCGTCAGCCGCGGCGTCGACCGCGACGATATCGAGGCCGCCCTCAACACCTTTGAATTTGAACTGCGCGAAAATAACTCCGGCGGATTCCCGCGCGGCCTGTCGCTCTGGCTCAAATCGCTCAATGCCTGGATTTATGATGCGGACCCGCTGGAACTCATCGCCTTTGAGCAGCCGCTTCAGGATCTGAAAAAGCACGCACTGGAACCGGACTATTTCGAAAACCTCATCCGGAAAAACCTGATTGAAAATACGCACCGCTCAACCGTGGTCCTGACGCCGGACGCCGAATACGCCGCCCGCACCGAAGCCGAGGAAAAGGAGCGGCTCGCCGAAATCAAAGCCGGCCTGTCGGATGCCGAACTCGAAGCCATCGTGACCAACACCCACCGTCTGCTCGAACTGCAGGCCACCCCCGATCCGGATGAGGCGCTGGCCTCTATTCCGCTTCTGAAGCGCGACGACCTGGATAAAAAGGTTAAAACCGTCGAGCACACGACCCAGGAAATCCTCGGCACAACCGTGATCAAACACGACCTGTTTACCAACGGCATCCTCTACCTGGACGTCGGGCTCGACCTGCACGGCCTGGAACAGGACGACATTCCCTACGCCTCGCTGCTCGGCAGTATCCTGCTTGAAATGGGCACGCAGCACGAAGACTACGTCGCCCTCTCGCAGCGTATCGCGAAAAAAACCGGCGGTATCTGGGGGGCTCCGTTCCTCTCGGCCCAAAAAGATAATGCCACCGGCATCGCCCGCTTTTTCCTGCGCGGAAAATGCATGGCGGACCAGAGCCGCGAGCTGCTCGACATCATGCACGACGTCCTGCTGACCGCAAACTTCAACGACCGCGAGCGCTTCAAACAGATCGTGCTCGAACATAAATCCGAACTCGAAACCAGCGTGGTGCCGCGCGGCCACTCCGCCGTGATGACCCGCCTGAAAGCGAACCATCACGAAGCCCACTGGGCCAACGAACTGATGGGCGGCGTCGAGGCGCTGTTCTTTATCCGCAAGCTCGCCGATGAACTCGAAAGCAACTGGGACTCCATTTTACAGCGGCTGGAAAATATCCGGCAGACGCTCGTCTGCCGCGATAACATCATCATCAATGTCACGGTCGATCCCGCGGCCATGCCGGAAACGCTCCAGACCCTGGAATCGTTTATCGAAAACCTACCGGCAACGGGCACCTTTGTTTCCAAAGATTGGAAACCGGCGCCGCTGCCCGGGTCCGAGGCGCTCACCGCCCCGACCATGGTCAACTATGTCGGCTGCGCGGCCAACCTGTTTGATACCGGCTACAAAATGCACGGTTCGGCCATGGTGATTACCCGCTACCTCCAGACCGCGTGGCTCTGGGAAAAAATCCGGGTGCAGGGCGGCGCCTATGGCGGCATGTGCGCCTTCGACCAGCGTTCCGGCGTCTTCACCTTTGCCTCCTACCGCGATCCGAATCTCGAAAACTCGCTGGAAATTTACAAGCAGACCGGTGAATACCTGAAAAACCTGCAGCTGAGCGAAGACGAACTGACCCGTGCGCTGATCGGCGCCATCGGCACTCTGGATGCCTACCAGCTGCCGGACGCCAAAGGCTATGCCAGCACCATGCGGTTCCTGCTGGACTATACCGACGCAGAGCGCCAGCAGCTGCGCGACGAAGTGCTCGCCACCACCCAGGATCATTTCAATGCCTTCGGCGATGTGCTGATCAAGGCCTTCGAAAAGGCTGACGTGTCGGTCCTCTGCTCGCCCGAAACCGCCGAGCGCGCCGGACTGGAAACCAAAACCCGCGTCCTGTAAATCCCGCATTCCCGATGCCGGCCCCGCCGGCATCCGGGCACAAAAAAAAGAGGCGGCCGCGGCCGCCTCTTTTCATTCAGCATGACGATGCCTACATCGACGTACTGAACGACATGTTCTTAACGTTGGCTGCGGCACACGCATCCATCACCCGGATAATGCGGCCATGAACCGCCTTGTCGTTGGGCATGATGTTCACGATCAGCTCACTGCCTGATGAATCAGCCGCCTGTTTAAGGGAAACGAGCTGACCGATCAGGTTGTCCATTTCCGCAAAAACAACACCGTTGATCACGATATCACCCAGTTCGGAAACTTCGATGAGCACTTCGATCGGAAGATCCAGTGGTTCCGTCACATCTACTTTCGCAGGAAGCATGAAGGAGAGGTCGGCTTCCTTTTTAATCAAAGAAGCGGTGACCATGAAGTAGATGAGCAGCAGGAACACAACGTCAATCAGCGGAGCAATTTCGAGCTCAGCCTTTTTGTTCATTAACTCTTCAAGAAGTTTCATCGTTATTCCTCGAACGTTGCATAGATGAGATCGGTTGCACCGACTTCACCGCAGGCTCTCATGATATCTTTACACGTTTTATACACCACGCGCTGATCGGCACGGATCAGAATGCGCAGCTCCGGATTGAGGTCCAGCTCACGCTCTACGTGAACCTTGAGTTCCTCAATCGTGACCGGCGCTGTACCGACGTACACCTGGTTGTTTGCATCGACGGACAGCATCAATCGACCCTTGGTATCCTCGGGAACCTTCGCGTGGCTGGATTCAGGAATATCAATCTCCACTTTTTCGAGTTCCGTTACAACTGATGCAACCATAAAGAAGATCAGCAACAGGAATACCAGGTCGATCATGGGTCCCATGTCGACGGAGACATCGTCTCTTGGCGGTCCTTTTAATTTCATTTGACACCTCAACGTGGAGGGTTTTCAACACAACGGTTGCTAAACCACTTACTCTTCAGAACCTTCGAAACCAAGCGGCAGTTCACCGGTTTCCAGCGTATCCAGCAGACCACCGATGTTACGGCCGAGGGTTGCAGTGGATTTAATAAAGCTGTTGCGGAAGTAGTAGTAGAACAGCATGGCCGGAATCGCGATGATCAGACCGGTTGCGGTGGTGACCAGGGCCTCACCGATGTTTCCGGCGAGTGCTTCCGGTTTACCCATGCCCTGCGAACCGATGGTCTGGAAGGCTTTAATCATACCGGATACCGTACCGAGCAGTCCAAGCATCGGAGAGGTTGCGCCGATAATCGACAGGTAGTCGATCGGTTTCATGTAGGAAGTGATTTCCTCGGTGGAGGCTTCTTCGATCGCTTCTTTCACTTTGCTGAAATTGACTTCACGGTGTTCAGAGCAGCGTTCGAGTCCGGCCGCGAACACATAGGTGAACAGCGTTTCGTTTTCTTTGCAGAGGCTGTGGGCGTCCACAATCTTCTTGTCTTTCATCAGCTGGATGAATTCCGGAATCAGGTCCGGGCGCAGCAGCACTTTTTCGCGCAGGCCGAGAAAGTTCTGTACGATAAAGTAAACCATACCCATGGACATCAGACCCAGCGGCCACATGGCCCAGCCACCCTGCTTAATCATCTGCCAGAGTGTAGTCTGCTGCACCGAGGCAGCAGCGGCTTCTTCCTGGCCCATAGCTACTGAGGCCAATACCAGACTCAGGCAAAAAGCCGTTTTAATTGTTTTATTGCTCATTATATTACTCCTTCTCCTGTCGGTTACGCTTCTTCAGACTCTTCAATAGATTTGTTTAATTCCTGCTCGGCACGCAGCTCATCAATTCTGAGCTTCAACTGCTGGGCCTGGTCATCTTCGTTGGTGTTTTTGTACAGCAGCGAAATCTGGCGGATCACTTCCTCGGCGGAATCGAGCATGACGGGATTTTCTTTTCCCAGCTCGGTATAAACCTGCGCGCACAGCAGTTCTGCCGGCTGCATCCACTCCTGATCCTGACTGTTGAACGCCACAACATAAGCCGCCAGCTCCATGGCTTCAGCAAACTGTCCTTTCAGGGCCAGCAGCTTCGCGGTGATATACAGTCTTTCCGGTGCGGATTCCGAATTCAGTTCTTCATCCCAGCCATATTCCTTAAGCAGTGCTTCTGCCCGATCGGCTTCGCCGGCATCGATCAGGGCCAGGGCCCCGTAAATGCGGGCTTTCATCTGCAGATCAGGATCCCGGTCGTCCTGAACCAGCCCGGCGGAAATCTCCAGCGTTTTTTCATAATCGCGGGTTTTATAGTACAGCTCCATGAGCAGCGATTTGTACAAGGTCAGGTTGGACGGGATATCGTCATATTCGCGGTACGGATCCAGCGCGCGGTTCAGCGCATCGATCACCCGCTCATACTCGCGGTTCTGGTTCATCTCGTTGAGCCGGTCCTGGTCGAGTTTGATGTCGAACTGGAGCTCCACGATGGTGTTCGCCCCCAGACGGATCGGCCGCGGCGATGTACCGGTCTGGAATTCGATCCACTCGCCGTCGCGACTCATGATCGATCCTTCCCATTTCTTATCGCCCGGCATCACCAGCGTGGCCGGCAGCGAAGCCGCTTCCGCCAGGGCACCCAGCATAAACACACCGGCCATGGCTAAACTGTAGATTGATTTATTCATTCTTGCCCCTCGTATTTCTTGAGCTGTTCCCGAACCTGTTCGGAAAGCGGGTTGGTGTTGGTGTACGGATCTTCCAGCATGGCCTTGAGCGTATTCACGGCCTTTTCCTCTTCGCCCATCTTGAGCAGTACGTCCGCGGCATTCAGATAGCCCTTGGCCGCCCAGTCGCCGTCATCATAGCTCTTAAAGAGCAGGTAGACGCGCTGATAGAAAGAGTGAGCCGCTTCGAGGTCGTCCGCCGCCAGTCGGCAGTTGCCCATGCCGATCATGGCTTCAGCAAACAGCGGGCCGCGCCATTCCGCAACGCCCAGAACCATGTTGTACGAGTCTTCGGCCTGTTTAAGGTCGCCCATTTTATATTCGGTATCGGCTTTAATGATCTGCGCCCAGCCCATGTGCGGTTCCGCACCGAACATGCCCTGTGCTTCTTCGATGGACCACAGCACTTTGCTGTAGTTCTTATCCTGCAGATACATAAAGGTCTGTGCGCGGTACGCCTGCCAGAGCAGGTCGGACTCGTCGAACGTGGCGATAAAGTATTCGCTGAGACGCTTCATCTGCTCCACATTGCCGGTGTCCACCGCCGCATTACACATCAGGGCAAGCGAGGCCGGAGAAGTCAGCTTCAGCTCTGTGTTGTTTTCGAGCAGCTCGGCACCGAAGGCCGCCGCGGCTTCTTCGCCCTGCAGCAGCGCTTCCGACGCCTGCAGGCGCAGACGCAGCACATCATAGCGCGGATCAATATTCGTCAGTTTCAGTTTAACCTTCAGCGTCAGGCCTTCGCGGTCTTCTTCGGAAAGGTACGAATTGGAAATCTTCACCAGCTCGTGGATAATTTTATCCACCCCGTACTGCATCGGATCATTGCCGAAGCGCTCGATGGAATCCAGATAGGCCGTGATCGCTTCCTGCACCTGCCCCAGCTCAATCTGAGCCTGGCCGATCCAGAATACCGCTTCCGCCACATCGGCCTGTTCTTCCCAGCGGTCCATGTAATAATTCATCAGGTCGATGATTTCCTGCCATTTGAACTCAAGCTTGTACACCTTGGCCGCCTGGAAAGCGGCGTACGACGCCTGCAGCGGAGCCGTGGCTTTGTCGATACCGTTGCGGTAGTCGGCCAGCGCGCGATCCAGCGTGTAGGGGTCTTCGTTGGTGGCTTCCGTCGCCGCCTCAATATCCCCGCGCATGCTGTATGCTTCGGAAACCAGGACATCATCCGGATATTTTTCGATAAAGCGCGTAAACACGGCCTTGGCATCCGGAATGTTTTCCAGGCCATACTGGCAGACCCCTTCGCGGAACAGGGAGGCGGCCAGGTGTTCGCCGTATTCATTTTCCTGCTGGTACCGTTTAAAGTCGGGAAGCGCCATGGCGTAGTTCGCCTGCATCATGTAGGTCATGCCGCGATAGTAAATGGAATCCGCCACGTGGGGGCTCTCTTTATACTTATCGATAATAATGCTGAACTGATCGCCGGAGGATTTATAGTCGCGGCTCTGGAAATAGCCGAAGGACAGCATGTAATGCAGGTCAGCCTGCAGTTCCAGTTCGGTCGGATCGTCGGTTGCGGGCAGGCCTTCAATTTTCGGCCGCATTTCAACCACGCGGGCAAAGTTCTGTTTGATCAGGTTATCGCGCAGCAGCATCGTCAGCAGGGTGCGTGCATACTGTCCGTCGGGTTTTTCCTCAAGGTACAGCAGGATGCGCTCTTCCGCTTCGGCCGTCTGGCCGATATCATACAGCACCAGCACCGACTGCAGCATCGATGCCTCGCCGATTTCGCTGTTCCGGTCCTGCAGGTACAGTTTGTCAAACAGGACATACCCTTCCCAATAACGCTTAACCTCGGCATAAATCTGCCCGATACGGAACGTTACTTCATCCTCGTACGGCGGAAGTTCTTCCAGCACCTTGATGGATTCCTGGAGGTCCTTGATTTCGTTCTGCCGCTCTTCGATCTCCGCCTGCGGAATACCCCGCTTCATTTCGGAATCGAGTTTCTCGGCCAGTGCCGAAATACGGTCATTGGAAAACGAGAGCAGTTTTTCGCGCGGCAGCACCATACGGTAAAGCAGCAGGGCGTTCAGGTAGTCGTCATCTTCGAACCGGGCTTTACCCGCCTTCATCAGCGTCAGGTTCAGGGAGATGTCATACTTGGAATCGGTCCGGTAAATACGCGGAATCCAGCCGAACAGCTGGCGCCAGTCTTCGGCCTCAACCAAAGCACGGACAATCATGATCTGGCAGAGCTGCTCGACGCGCTCGTCTGGGGTGAATCGTACCGCATAGCCGAGCGGCTCCACGGATTCCGCCCATTTTTCCTGCCGGAAGCGGGCCTGGCCCAGCAGCAGGTTTGCGTTGTAGATATCTTCTCGGTCGAGACCGTCCATACCCAGCAGACGCGCTGAAATTTCCTCAATCTTTTCCCAGTCGCCCGTATCAAAGAAACCCTGCGCCATCATGCGCAGCGCCATCACTTCTTTTTTACGCGGCTCATTGGCCAGGTATTCCTCCAGCACCCGGATGCCCTCGGCGCTGTTGCCGTTCTGGTAGTAGGAGCGGGCCAGCTGGAAACGGCAGGTCTGTGCGGTCTCGCGTCCGCTTAAATCGGTCATGCCGCCGGTCCGGTTGATGACCTCTTTGAGGGCCGGAATGGCGCCGCTGTAATCACCGCGCTGCAGCATGCGGTCGGCCGTGCCCACCAGGTCGGAGATACCCATGGATGCATAATCCTGAGCCATCACCGCGCCGGCAGAACAAACAACGGCCAGAAGTGCGGCCTTGAAAGCGTGTCCGTGTAAACGGCTGAAAAACTTCATATTACTTACCCCTCGTTACACTTGTAACAAAAAAACATTCCGGCAGCGGACCCACCGCCAAATCCATATCAGCGAACCTCATTCAGCCCGCCTGAATTCACAATAATTGCGATTCGTAACAGCCTATTACTCCAAGGAAACAATTCAAGCCTATTACTGCAAAAAAACGGCGTATGACGCGTGATTTCAACGAAATACCGCCTCCCGGAAACACCCCGCATCTCATGGGAATTCCGGCGCCGCGCCTCTTCCAATCCCTGGAAAATACGTCGACCCGATCGCATCCCTTTGAAAACCAACATGATCAGAAACCGCACCAAAACAATCCGCAATCCCGGCCCGTAAACCACAGTCTTGAACACTCTAGAAAATTCTAAGCCAGACGAACCATCCGCCTCGGGATGAATTTTTTCCGCCTTACTCCGGCGCAGCCCCGGCACGGACGACCTCAAACGATTAAACGTGGTCTTTCGGCGCCGGCTCCAGCACACGCTCGCCCACCAGCTTGATCGCCACAGCCCCCACGGGTGCGGTAAAGACAATGCTCATCACGGCAACCGCAAGAATCACTTCGCCCGGCGCGGTATCCATTCCGGCCGCGTCCATGGCCATCAGCGGCACCGCGCCGATCGCCGCCTGCACGGTCGCTTTCGGCCAGTACGACACCACCGCAAAAAGGCGCTCCGGCGTATTCAGCGGACTGCCCAGCAGCGACAGCCAAACGCCGCAGCTCCGCGCCGTCAGTCCGCAGAGAATCACCGCCAGCCCGGCCAGCCCCGTTTTCCAGGCCAGGGCAATATCCACCTGCGCACCCACCAGCGTAAACAGCATGATCGAGGCAAACACCCAGAGCTT